>NZ_JYFT01000073.1:0-1097 GCF_000931385.1 Pseudomonas sp. FeS53a | reverse complement strand
CGACGGAAGCTGACCAAGCAGGGCGATCCGGAAATCCGCCGGCTGCTCTATACGGCAGCAATGGCAGCCAGCCGCACCGTCGCCTGGAAAGACTGCTACCAGGGTTACCTGCAACGCGGCCTGAAGAGAACCGAAGCGCTGGTCATCCTGGCGCGCAAGCTGGCTAGGATCGCCTTTGCCGTGATGAGAAGTCAGAAGCCATATCGACCTCGCGTCGCTACGGCGGATTGACATGGAATCTCCCACAGGGTGCTGCCCGGTGGGTTGGGGCATTCCCCGTAGATACCGTCTTGATTTCTAGTGAGCAAGGGCCAGTTTTGCGTCAAACGGCTGGCCCGATTTCAGCACGCCATAGGCGATGTTCAGCAGCTTGCGCATCGCTGCGCAGACGATCTGCTTGCCGGTCTTGCCCCGCTCCCTTAGCCGTTCGCCCATGGCTCTGATCGCTTCGTTGTAGGTCAGGGCGCTGATCGCGGGCATTTACAGGCCGGCCCTCAGGCGCGATGAGCCCATCTTGGAGATGCGTGTCTGCCCCCGGTAGCTACCGGACACCTGTAGCCGTGGATTGAGCCCGGCAAAGGCGGTGATGGCGCGGCTGTTGGCAAAGCGCAGCGGGTCGCCCAGCTCCGCCAGGAGCAGGGCGGCGGTCTTGTCGGCGACTCCGTCGATGCTGGTCAGCAGGTCGCGCTTGCCTCGCAGATCCGGGTCGTTGTCGATGTGGTCGTCGATGGCCTTGAGGGTTTCTTGGATCTCCTGACCGACATGTTCCAGCACCGACTGGATCGAGGCCTGCACGCTGGCATCGGCCACTTCCAGACGGTTGCGCTCCATCTGTTCGATTTCGCGAAGATCCCCCAGGCGCTGTACCAGGGCCTTCAGGCGCTTTACGGCACGGGGCTCGGGTTGCCAGGGGCGCAGCTCGTCCTGGTGGCGCTCGCCGTATTCGGCGATCAGCTTGGCGTCGACCTTGTCGGTCTTCACCCGCTGCAACTGGCTGCGGGCGTAGTGGGCGATCTGCGCCGGGTTGAGGACACAGACCCGATAGCCTTGCTCCAGCAGCCATTCGGCCAGGGCTTCATGGTGGATGCCGGTGGCCT
>NZ_JYFT01000029.1:0-1132 GCF_000931385.1 Pseudomonas sp. FeS53a | reverse complement strand
GTCGTGGGCCCAGGGTTTCAGGGCGGGGTCGTAGCCGAGCACGCTGGGCGGGTAGGGGGTGGCGGCAAGGGTGGCGTTGCCTTCGCCGAACTGGGCGCGCAGGTAGGCGTCGCGGTCGAAGGCGAGGTTGATGGCCTGGCGTACGCGCACGTCGTCCAGTGGCGGGTGGCGAGTGTTGAGGCCGACGTAGGCGACCAGCAGGGCGTCCATCTCCAGCACGTTCAGCTCCGGCTCCTGGCGCAGTACCGGGATGTCGGTGGGGCGCGGGTAGATGGCCACCTGGCAGTCGTTGGCCTTGAGCTTCTGCACCCGCACGTTGGGATCGGGGGTGATGGCCAGCAGCAGCCTGTCGATGGCCGGGCGGCCGCCCCAGTAGTCGGGGTGGGCGGTGAAGCGCACCTGGGCGTCCTTCTCATAACGCTGGAAGACGAAGGGGCCGGTGCCGATGGGGCGGCTGTTGAGGGCCTCGGGCGTGCCGGCGGCGAGCAGGCGGTCGGCGTATTCGGCGGAGTAGATGGAGGCGAAGCCCATGGCGAGGTCGGCGAGGAAGGGGGCTTCGGGGTGGCGCAGGACGAAGCGGACGCGGTGGTCGTCGAGCTTTTCGATGCGCTCGATCAACTGCCCCAGGGCCATGGATTCGGCATAGGGAAAGCCCCGGGGCGAGCGTTCGTGCCAGGGGTGCCTGGGGTCGAGCTGGCGCTGGAAGCTCCAGAGCACGTCGTCGGCATTGAAGTCGCGGGTGGGGGTGAACCAGGGCGTGGTGTGGAACTTGACGCCCTGGCGCAGGGTGAATTCGTAGCTGAGGCCGTCATCGGAAAGCGTCCAGCGTTCGGCCAGCGCGGGTTCGATGCGGGTGCTGCCAGGAGCGAACTGCACGAGGCGGTCGAAGACGGTTTCGGCGCTGGCGTCGGCGGTGTTGGCGGCGGTGTACTGGACGATGTCGAAGCCTTCCGGGGCGGCTTCGGTGCAGACCACCAGGCTGGGGGCGGCCTGGGTCCAGAGGGGCAGCAGGAGMAGGAAGGGCAGCAGGCGTGGGTGCATCGGGCGTCCTTGGCGTGATGGCCTGCCGCGAATGCGTGCCTGCGGTGGCGGGTGGGGGAGGGCGCCCTGGTGCGGGCGCCTGGTGCCGGGA
>NZ_JYFT01000042.1:0-2504 GCF_000931385.1 Pseudomonas sp. FeS53a | reverse complement strand
GTCCTGCTCACCGCACTGCTGATTCCGTCCTTCGCCCTGCGCATCGGCCATGCCCAGGCCGCATCCCGACCTTCTGAAGGCCTGCTGCGCCCGGAAACCCTTCTTGGCGACGCGGCCAGCTTGCTGCAGCCCCGCACTTTTCGCACTGTCCGACCCACCCGGCAGTACAGCCTCCCTCCCCCATGCCCGCAACCCTGAGCGGCCGAACGGCTTTCGGACTCGTCCCATGTGAGCGGTCCGACCCCGGCGGCATTCTGGCCCCAGTCCCGAGATGCAGGGACTGGAGAAGACCCCATCGACCCCACACCTGCATCGAGGGCTCCTTTAAGACCTATCCACAAGGATCTCCAACGCATGCGCAAGCAGAGCCTTCGCAAACTCCCCCTGGCCCTGGCCGTCGGCTTCGCCACCCTGGCGTCCCAGCAGGCCCTCGCCCACGGCTACATCGAAAGCCCGAAAGCCCGTTCCTTCATGTGCTCCTCCACCGGCGGCAACCTGAACGCCGGTTGCGGCGGCATCCAGTACGAGCCGCAGAGCGTGGAATACCGTCCGGGCTCCGACTTCCACCACGGTGGCAAGTGGTGCGGCGGCTCCTTCATGGAGTGCGGCCCGGCTGACGGCACCATCGCCGGGCAAGTGGTGCGGCGGCGGCTTCGCCACCCTGGCGTCCCAGCAGGCCCTCGCCCACGGCTACATCGAAAGCCCGAAAGCCCGTTCCTTCATGTGCTCCTCCACCGGCGGCAACCTGAACGCCGGTTGCGGCGGCATCCAGTACGAGCCGCAGAGCGTGGAATACCGTCCGGGCTCCGACTTCCACCACGGTGGCAAGTGGTGCGGCGGCTCCTTCATGGAGTGCGGCCCGGCTGACGGCACCATCGCCGCTGGCGGCCATCACATCTACCGCGAACTGAACGAGCAGACCGCTACTCGTTGGGCCAAGACCACCATCAAGCCCGGCATGCAGGACTTCACCTGGTACTACACCGCTGGCCACGCCACCGCTTACTGGCAGTTCTACATCACCAAGAAGGACTGGAACCCCAACCAGCCGCTGACCCGCGACAGCTTCGAAGCCACCCCGCTGCTGCACGATCCCTACGTCGAAGGCGTGAGCGTGCGCCCCCAGGGCCAGGGCAGAACCACCCACCGCGTGAACGTCCCGGCTGACCGCAGCGGCTACCACGTGATTCTCGCCACCTGGCGCGTTGGCGACACCGACGCCACCTTCTACTCCGCCATCGACGTCAACATCGACGGCGACCAGGCCGGTGGTGGCGAAACCCCGCCGCCCGCTCCGGAGTGGAACCTGATCGGTGCCGTGCAGCCGGAAGCCCTGAGCGTCGGCGACACCGTGACCCTGCGCGCCTTCAGCAAGACCGGCCCGCTGAACACCGTCGAGATGAAGATCGCCACCGCCGAGCAGGCCCAGGCCAACACCTGGCCCTTCCTGCTGGCCCAGAAGGTCAACGCCGGTGACTACGGCTACAAGCTCGGTGAACTGAACGCCAACGGCGAGATCGTCCCGAACCATGGCCGCAACGGCATCCACGTGAAGGCCGACAGCCAGGTCACCAACGTCGAAGTCCAGAAGGACAAGCCCACCGTTCCGGGTTCCCTGAACCTGACCGGTCTGTCCTCCAGCTACCAGATCAAGGACGGCAAGGCTGACCTGCACTTCAACGCCATCGCACAAGGCGGCGAGTTCCAGATCAAGGCCACCGTGCTGAACGCCAAGGGCGAGACCATCGCTCACAAGGAAGCCGCGCCGGGCAACACCCCGCACTTCCACATGACCCTGGACAAGGCTGAAGCCGGTGCGCACGACCTGGTCGTGGTCGCCACGCCGAAGAAAGGCAACCTGCTGCAGCAGACCCACAGCTTCACCCTGATTGCCGAGCCGGGTAACGGCGGCGGCGAGAACCCGGGCGAAGGCGGTGGCGAGAACCCCGGCAACGGTGACTACGACTTCGTCTTCCCGGATGGTCTGCAGAGCTACAAGGCCGGCACCACCGTACTGGCGAAGGATGGCAACACCTACGAGTGCCTGCCGTTCCCGGCCAGCGGCTACTGCAAGCAGTGGACCAGCGGTTCCACCCAGTTCGAGCCCGGCAAGGGCACCCACTGGAACATGGCCTGGAAACGCAAGTAACCCGAGCCTGCAACAAAAGGAGCGTGGCGCCTGGCGCCACGCTCCTCTTCGTTTCAATGGGAACAGCGCCCCTGTCCACGACGCCTGGTTCGCGTGCTGCACCCACGTCCTGCTCACCGCACTGCTGATTCCGTCCTTCGCCCTGCGCATCGGCCATGCCCAGGCCGCATCCCGACCTTCTGAAGGCCTGCTGCGCCCGGAAACCCTTCTTGGCGACGCGGCCAGCTTGCTGCAGCCCCGCACTTTTCGCACTGTCCGACCCACCCGGCAGTACAGCCTCCCTCCCCCATGCCCGCAGCACTTTTCGCACTGTCCGACCCACCCGGCAGTACAGCCTCCCTCCCCCATGCCCGCA
>NZ_JYFT01000079.1:0-2140 GCF_000931385.1 Pseudomonas sp. FeS53a | reverse complement strand
CCCCCTATCCTTGCCCTCCACCCGCCTGTAGGCACCGTTCCCGCTTTACCAAGGATTCCGCTATGCCCCATGAAGGCAGCTCGTTGCAGGTCGCCGTCGTCTTCCTGCTCGCCGCCGTCCTCGCCGTTCCGCTCGCCCGTCGCCTGCACCTGGGCGCGGTGCTCGGTTATCTGTTTGCCGGTCTGTTCATCGGCCCGTCCGTGCTCGGGCTGGTGAATGACCCGCAGAGCGTCGCCACGCTGTCCGAGCTGGGGGTGGTGCTGTTGCTGTTCATCATCGGCCTGGAGCTGTCGCCCAAGCGCCTGTGGGTGATGCGTCGCTCGGTATTCGGCGTTGGCCTGGCCCAGGTGTTGTTTACCGGGGCCTTGATCGGCAGCGTGGCCGGGTTCGGTTTCGCCCAGAGCTGGCAGGCCTCGGTGGTGCTGGGCCTGGGCCTGGCGCTGTCGTCCACGGCGTTCGGCCTGCAGATCCTCGCCGAGCGCAAGGAGCTGACCAGCCCCCACGGGCGCCTGGCCTTCGCCATCCTGCTGTTCCAAGACATCGCGGCGATCCCGCTGATCGCCCTGGTGCCGCTGCTCAGCGGCTCGGCCACCCCGGAGCAGGACGGCGGCGGCCTGCGCCACCTTGCCGAGGTGGTGGGCAGCATCGGCCTGGTGATCATCGGCGGCCGCTACCTGCTGCGCCCGGTGTTCCGCGTGGTGGCCCGTACCGGCCTGCAGGAGGTGTCCACCGCCACCGCGCTGCTGGTGGTGATCGGCACCGCCTGGTTGATGGAGGAAGCCGGCGTGTCCATGGCCCTGGGCGCCTTCCTCGCCGGCTTGCTGCTGGCCGATTCGGAATACCGCCACGAACTGGAAGCGCAGATCGAGCCCTTCAAGGGCCTGCTGCTCGGCCTGTTCTTCATCAGCGTGGGCATGAGCACCGACCTCGGCCTGCTGCTGCGCCAGCCGCTGCTGGTGCTGGGCCTCACCCTGCTGCTGGTGGCCTGCAAGTTCCCGGTGCTGTACCTGGTGGCGCGCGTGGCGGGCCACCAGGTGCGTCAGAGTGCGCTGCGCCTGGCGGTGGTGCTGGCCGCCGGCGGCGAGTTCGCTTTCGTGGTGTTCAAGATGGCCCGCGAACACCGCCTGGTGGATGCCGACCTGCACGGCTACTTGGTGCTGGCCATCACCCTGTCCATGGCCATGACGCCCCTGCTGATCCTGCTGGTGAGCCGCTTCGCCAAGACAGCGCCGGCACCCGTGGAGGTACCCGAGGAGTACCAGCGCATCGAAGGCGACACCCCGCGCGTGGTGATCGCCGGCACCGGGCGCATGGGTCAGATCATCGCCCGTGTGCTGCACGCCCAGCGCGTGCCCTTCCTGGCGCTGGATACCTCGGTGGAGACCATCGAGCTGTCCCGCAGCCTGGGCCGCATCCCGATCTTCTACGGCGACCCGCTGCGGCCGGAGATCCTCCGTGCCGCCAAGGTGGACAAGGCCGAGTTCTTCGTCATCGCCACCGACGACCCGGTCACCAACCTGCGCACCACCGAACTGGTGCACCGGCTCTACCCGCACCTGAAGATCATCTCCCGCGCCCGGGACCGCCAGCACGTGCACCAGTTGCTCGACCTGGGCGCCATGCCGGTGCGCGAGACCTTCTATTCCAGCCTGGAGATGGCCCGGCAGATCCTCCTCGCCATGGGGCTGCCGCCCGAGCAGGCGGAGGCGCGCATCCGCCGCTTCCAGCGCCACGACGAGGAAGTCCTGGCGGCCCAGTACAAGGTCCACGGCGACACGGCTGCCATGCTGCAGACCGCCCGCGAGGCCCGTGCCGAGCTGGAGACCCTGTTCGACGCCGACCGCATCGAGGACCAGGCGGTCAAGTAGCCGCCCCGCGTCCCGCCCTCCCCGCGCCGCCGGTCCACCCGGCGGCGCTGCCTTCCCGCCCCCATGCCCGCAACCCTGAGCGGCCGAACGGCTTTCGGACTCGTCCCATGTGAGCGGTCCGACCCCGGCGGCATTCTGGCCCCAGTCCCGAGATGCAGGGACTGGAGAAGACCCCATCGACCCCACACCTGCATCGAGGGCTCCTTTAAGACCTATCCACAAGGATCTCCAACGCATGCGCAAGCAGAGCCTTCGCAAACTCCCCCTGGCCC
>NZ_JYFT01000084.1:0-2561 GCF_000931385.1 Pseudomonas sp. FeS53a | reverse complement strand
GACCGAATGACCGCCCCCGTCCGCTCCCGCCCTGCCCGCCTCTGGCTGCGCTGGCGCTTCCACCTGAGCGCCCTGCTGGTGCTCATCCCCCTCGGCTACATGCCCGCCTACTTCCACGAGGCCAGACTGGAACGCGGCCTCCAGGGCCTGGGCGAGCGCCCAATAGGCGAGCTGGCGGTCGGCCCCTGGCGCGTGCGCCTGGCGGAATGGGAACGGGGCGAGCCGGTGCGCGAAGGCAAGGCCGGCTACATGAAGGACTTCAGCCTGGCGTTCTGCCGCGAGTGCGACGCCGCGATCAAGGCGGCCTACCTGCGGGTGGGCAAGCCGCGCTACCTGCGCGCGGCCGGCGCCCTCGCCTCGGGCAGCCCCTACCGGCGCCTGGCGGAAGTGCGCATCCCCGAGGACGCCCCGGCGGATGCCGAGCTGTGGCTGACGGTGGAAGGCTGGGACGGCTCGGTGCACCAGGCCGCACTGCCCCTCGCCCAGGCGTCCCCCGACGTGGTGGCCTGGCTCGGCAAGCGTGGAGGTGGCCGATGAAGCGCTGGCTCGGTGCCCTGCTCCTGCTGGCCGGCGGCAACGCCTGGGGCCACGGGATCTATTGCGAATGCCAGGCCCTGGACGCCACGCAGGTGCGCTGCGTGGGCGGTCTCTCGGACGGCACCGCCACGCCGGGGGCGACCCTGGACGTGCTCGACGATGAGGGGCAGGTGCTCATCCACGGCATCCTGGGCGAGGACTCCAGCTTCACCTTCGAACGCCCGAGCGGGGCGTTCCACGTCCTGCTGGAACTGGGGCCCGGGCATACGGCGGAAGTGGAGCCCGAGGCGATCCGCCCGCGCTGAGAACCCGCGGGCGGGAACGGGGGGCTAGCGCGGGGCGATGTGCACCACCATCAACTGCACGCTCTCCTGCCCGCGAAACTCGTTCACGTCCAGGCGGTAGGCCAGCTCGGCCCAGCGCACGGTGGGGTTCGGCCAGACGTCGCGGTCGATGTTGAAGGCGATGCCGTCCAGCTGCAGCGAGCCGCACTCGCTCTTGAGCACCAGCTTCAGGTGGCGTTCGCCCACCAGGCGCTGCTGGGCGATCTGGAACACGCCGTGGAACAGCGGCTCGGGGAAGTGCTGGCCCCAGGGGCCGGCCTGGCGCAGGGCGCGGGCCAGTTCCAGGTGGAATTCCTGCAGGCTCAGCTGGCCGTCGGAGAGCAGGCGGCCGGTGAGGTCGTCCTCGGTGAGCTGGCGGCGCACCTCGGCGTCGAAGGCGCTGGCGAAGGCGCCGAAGTGCTCCACCGGCAGCGACAGGCCGGCGGCCATGGCGTGGCCGCCGAACTTGCTGATCAGCCCCGGGTGGCGGGCGGCGACAGCGTCCAGCGCATCGCGGATGTGGAACCCCGGCACCGAGCGCGCCGAGCCCTTGAGCAGGCCGTCGCCGGCATCGGCGAAGGCGATGGTCGGGCGGTGGTAACGCTCCTTGAGGCGCGAGGCGAGGATGCCGATGACGCCCTGGTGCCAGTCCGGCTCGAACAGGCAGAGGCCGAACGGCAGGTCTTCCAGCGGCAGGTCCTTGAGCTGGGCCAGGGCCTCGCGCTGCATGCCCTGCTCGATCTGCTTGCGGTCCTGGTTGAGCTGGTCCAGCTCCACGGCCATGTCCTGGGCCAGGGCCTGGTCTTCGCAGAGCAGGCATTCGATGCCCAGGCTCATGTCGTCCAGGCGACCGGCGGCGTTGAGGCGCGGGCCGAGGATGAAGCCGAGGTCGGTGGAGGTGATGCGCGCCGCCGGGCGACCGGCCACCTCCAGCAGCGCCTTGAGGCCGGGACGGGCACGGCCGGCGCGGATGCGCGCCAGGCCCTGGTGCACGAGGATGCGGTTGTTGGCGTCCAGCGGCACCACGTCGGCGACGCTGCCCAGGGCCACCAGGTCCAGCAGCTCGGCGAGGTTCGGCTCGGCCATGCCGCGCCGGGCGAACCAGCCCAGCTCGCGCAGGCGCGCGCGCAGGGCCAGCAGCACGTAGAAGATCACCCCGACCCCGGCCATGGACTTGCTGGGGAACTCGCAGCCCGGCTGGTTGGGGTTGACGATGGCGTCCGCCGCCGGCAGTTCCGGGCCCGGCAGGTGGTGGTCGGTGACCAGCACCTTGAGCCCGGCGGCCTTGGCGGCGGCCACGCCGTCGACGCTGGAGATGCCGTTGTCCACGGTCACCAGCAGCTGCGGTTCGCGCTGCAGGGCGACGGCGACGATCTCCGGGGTCAGCCCGTAGCCGTACTCGAAGCGGTTGGGCACCAGGTAGTCGACGTGGGCGGCGCCGAGCATGCGCAGGCCGAGCACGCCGACGCAGCTGGCGGTGGCACCGTCGGCGTCGAAGTCACCGACGAAGAGGATGCGCTGGCGCTGCTCCAGGGCCTCCACCAGCAGCGTCACCGCGGCGTCGATGCCCTTCATCTGCGTGTAGGGGATGAGCCGCGCCAGGCCCTTGTCCAGCTCCTCCGCGCAGCTCACGCCTCGGGCGGCGTAGAGGCGGGTCAGCAGGGGCGGCAGGTTGCCCAGGTCGGGCAGTGTGGCGGGCAG
>NZ_JYFT01000065.1:0-2672 GCF_000931385.1 Pseudomonas sp. FeS53a | reverse complement strand
TCTCCAAGATGGGCTCATCGCGCCTGAGGGCCGGCCTGTACATGCCCGCGATCAGCGCCCTGACCTACAACGAAGCGATCAGAGCCATGGGCGAACGGCTAAGGGAGCGGGGCAAGACCGGCAAGCAGATCGTCTGCGCAGCGATGCGCAAGCTACTGAACATCGCCTATGGCGTGCTGAAATCGGGCCAGCCGTTTGACGCAAAACTGGCCCTTGCTCACTAGCAATCAAGACGGTATCTACGGGGCTGGGGGCTCGCGTAGGGGGGATGGCGCTCTTTCCATCCACCAATTCCAGGCACGCGGCCTTGGGGATAACCCCGGTCCCGGGCTGAAGTCCGGGCTACGGGCTGGTGGGCTGAAGCCCACCCTACGGGCGGTGTCTCAATCCGTGTACCCCTGATGGTTCAATCCGCCAGCGCCTGGTACTCGGCTTCGAGGAGGGTGGCGAGCTGGCGGGCGCGGCCGAGACGGATGGGGCCGGACTCGATGTCCACCAGCAGGGTGGTGCAGCCCAGGGGTTGCAGGGCTGGCAGGTCCTTGAGGCGGCCGTCGGTGAGGATCAGCACGCGCTGCTCTTCGCCGGGCCGTTGCCGCTGGCGTGTGGCGAGCCAGCGCGCGGCCTGGGCCAGGGCGTCGGGCAGGGGCGTGCCGCCGCCGGCTCCGAGGCCATGCAGCCAGGGTTGCAGGCGGGCGTCGGCCTTGCGGCCCTGCCAATGCCACTGGGCCTGGCGACCGCTGGCGGCGAGCACGGCGAGGCGTGCGCGTGCCCGGTAGGCGTCATCGAAGAGCTGGGCCAGCAGCCCCTTGGCACGGGACAGGGCGCCGTGGCGGCGGGTGGAGGCGGAGGCGTCGACGATCACCAGCCAGAGCTGTTCCGCCGCGCGGCTACGGGTGGTTCGGATGAGGTCCTCGGCCCGGCGCGGGCGGCCGCGCAGCAGGGTTGGCAGCCAGGCGATGGAGCCCCCTTGGCCGGGACTGCGGGCGCCGCTGCTGCCTTGGCCGAGGCGCCCTGGCCGAGGCTTGGCACCCGTCCCCTTGGCGTGGCGCGGGCGGGTGCTCAGGGCTTTT
This sequence comes from Pseudomonas sp. FeS53a, assembly GCF_000931385.1. Taxonomy (NCBI): domain Bacteria; kingdom Pseudomonadati; phylum Pseudomonadota; class Gammaproteobacteria; order Pseudomonadales; family Pseudomonadaceae; genus Pseudomonas; species Pseudomonas sp. FeS53a. The sequence continues at coordinate 1,602 of NZ_JYFT01000065.1, read as the reverse complement.
TTGGCCAGGCGGGCAGGGCCCTGCGTTCCCCGGTGGGCATGGGTTGGGCGGGCAGTTCGCCCCATTGGCCTTCGCCGCTGGCGTCCTGCTGGGGGCGGGGGGCCTGGGCGGGCGCTTCGCGGGGCGGCTGTGCGGCCGGCGGCGGTGCGTGGTGGCGACGGTGGGCGAGGGCGAAGTGCTCCACGGCGTCGATGTCCTCGGGGGCGATGGCGGTCGCGCCGCGCCAGGCGGCGTGGGCGCGGGCGGCGCGCAGCCAGACCAGGTCGGCGCGCAGGCCGTCGACGCCGGCGTCGAAGCAGCGCTGGGCGATGGCGTCCAGGGCGTGGTCGTCCAGCGGGATGGTGGCGAGGTGTTCGCGGGCGTCCTGGCAGCGATGGGCCAGGGCCTGCTGGTCGGCGCTCCAGCGGGCGATGAAGGCGGTCGGGTCGGCGTCGAAGGCCAGGCGACGGCGGATGATCTCGGCGCGTTCGGCCGGAGCCGGGGCGTGGTCGAGGCTGACCTTGAGGCCGAAGCGGTCCAGCAGCTGCGGGCGCAGTTCGCCTTCTTCGGGGTTCATGGTGCCGATCAGCACGAAGCGCGCCGGGTGGGCGTGGGACAGGCCGTCCCGCTCGACACTGTTGGTCCCGCTGGCGGCGACGTCCAGCAGCAGGTCCACCAGGTGGTCCGGCAGCAGGTTCACTTCGTCCACGTAAAGCACGCCCTCGTGGGCGCGGGCCAGCAGGCCGGGGGAGAAGCGCGCGCGGCCTTCGCCGAGGGCGGCGTCCAGGTCCAGGGTGCCGACGATGCGGTCCTCGCTGGCGCCCAGGGGCAGGGTGACGAAGATGCCGCGCGGCAGCAGGTCGGCGATGCCCCGGGCCAGGGTGGACTTGGCCATGCCGCGCGGGCCTTCGATCAGCACGCCGCCGATGGCGGGGTCGATGGCGGCGAGGTAGAGCGCGAGCTTCAACGCGTCGGCGCCGACCACGGCGCTGAGGGGATAGTGGCCAGGTTCGGACATGGTGGGCTCCTGCTCAGACATGCCGCGCATGGTAGCGAAAGGCCGATGCAGCCGATAGAAATCCGTGATTGAACGGCGCCTCGGGATGCAGTAGGTTAGCCAGCATTCGCTTTGGAGATCGTCATGTCGCACCGTCCGTCCACTTCGCTCATCGCTGCTCCGGCCCTGGCCGTGGCGGGCGTGCGCGTGGCCGCTGCGACCGGCTATTTCTACGGGTATTGGTTTAGCCACGGGCTGACCTGATACCCATCAGGCGGCCCACTCCAGCAGGGTCGCCGCCAAAGCTCCACGAAACCCCCGGTCGGCAACCCGACCGGGGGTTTTTGTTTTCCGACGGTCCACAAGACCACCACGACGTTACCGAGGATCGCACCATGATCAGCTACCGCACCCATCGCTATTACCGCACCGACTGGCGATTTAGCCGCTCCACCCGCACCCCCACACCGACAAGTCGAACACCCAGTTAGTGCGCCGCGCGCGGATCTGCCGCGCCGGCCGAGGAACCCAGCCATGAATTCGTCCGTTTCCGCCCTGTCCACCGCCGCCCAGCCCCTGCACGTCGTTGCCCTGGATGCGCCGGCATCGTCCTCCCGCACCGCACC
>NZ_JYFT01000024.1:0-4817 GCF_000931385.1 Pseudomonas sp. FeS53a | reverse complement strand
GGGCATGGATTCTCCTCTCGATCCGTTCAGACGCGATCATCACTGCACCCGGCCCAACCTTGTGAATGCGAGCTCGAAGCTCTGGATACCGTTCGGGCTGTTCGAGTGAGTGTGGAGGGGCGGAGCACTATCTACGTTGCAGGCTCGCGGCCTAAGGGTGGGCACGGCTTCCTATCCCTCCCCCGATGATCAGTCGGGGACTATGCCCCTGGGGTGGGGCTGTAGTCGAGATACAAGGGTGGGCCGGGCGGCGTTCCGCTTCAGCCCACCAGCGGCAGACAGCGTGGGCTGAAGCCCACCCTACGGCCCCATGACGCACCCCGTGGGAGCTAATTCATTCGCGAGGCTCTCCCTTCGGTGCCGACGACGCTAAGATCGTGCGCCATGCTTGGACGCTTTCCGTACAGGACGTACCCCATGATCGACCTGCTGTTCTGGCCACTGCTCGCCACCCTGTTGTTCGCGCCACCCTGGTTGCTCTGGAAACACACCGAGCGGCTGGGCTGGTTGAGCCGCTACGTGCTGGCCCTGCTCCCGGTGGGCGTTACCTGGCTGGGATGGCAGTGGGGCATCTGGGCCTTCGAACACTTCAACTGCCAAGGCAACACCAAGGGGCTGCATGACTGCCTGTCGAACGGGCAGGACATGACCGCCTGGGTTGGGCGAGCGCTGTTCCTGAGCGTACCGATGATGTTCATCGGCCTGCCGCTTTCCGGCTGGTTCTTGATCGATACGCTGATGCGCCACCTGGGCAACCTCAGCAATCGCGAATGAATTCGCTCCCACGCCCCGGCACATTGCGTCCCGGGGCGGCGCTCTCTCCATCCATCAATGGCGTTCGGCCCACCCCACGGCCCCATGACGCACCCCGTGGGAGCGAATTCATTCGCGAGGCTTTTCCTGCCCACCATGGGCATCCGGCACGGCTCCGCCGGTGGATCGATGAAGCGCGATCCACCACGGTGTGTGCCTGTACGAATGGCAGTGGGCCGGCACGTTGTCCCTCGTAGCCCGGGCTTCAGCCCGGGAACGGCGCTGACCATTCCCGCCTCATCGCGAACGAACCCGCCCCCACAAACCGGCACGTCACCTGCTCGTAGGATGCGGTGAGCTCGGCGAACCGCATCGGTCCCGGTCGGTGCTGGCCGGTGGGCTGAAGCCCGCCCTTCGGCGTCCCCCGCCCGCCAACAGACCGACCAAATTCCGGGCAAAAAAAACCGGCAATCAAAAAAGGGAGGGATTGCCGGCGTGCGCATACGGAGGGGGAGGGTTGGCTATGCGGCGAACTCGTCCTCGTTGAACGCCATCAGGGATGCTTTGCCTGCCATCACCTCGGCCAGCAGGCCGTCGGTCTCGGTCAGGGTTCGGGTCATGTAGAAGTCGGCGGACTTCAGCTTGGCGCCGTAGAAGGTCTTCTCCTCACTGCCGGCATCCAGCTTGGCCTGGGCCACCTGAGCCATGCGGGCCCACAGCCAGGCCAGCGCGGTCAGCGCGAACAGCCGCAGGTAGGGCGTGGCGGCAGCGCCGGCCTGCTCCGGGTCCTTCATGCCTTCGGTGGCCAGCCACATGGTCGCCTGCTGCAACTGGCGCAGCGCCTTGTCCACCTTGGCCGCGTGGGCCGCCTCGGGGTTGGCCTTGAGCCACTCACCCACCAACTGGAAGAAACCACGCACCGCACGGCCGCCGCCCAGGGCCAGCTTGCGGCCCACCAGGTCCAGTGCCTGGATGCCGTTGGTGCCTTCGTAGATGCGGGTGATGCGGCAGTCCCGCACCAGTTGCTCGATGCCCCAGTCCTCGGTGAAGCCGGAGCCGCCCATCACCTGCAGGCCCTCGTTGGCGCAGGCGAAGCCCTCGTCGGTGAGGAAGGCCTTCACCACCGGCGTCAGCAGCTGCACCAGATCGTCCGCCTGCTGGCGCACCTCGGCGTCCGGGTGGTCGTGGGCGATGTCCTGATGCAGGCCGGTGAAATAGGCCAGCGCACGGCTGCCTTCGATCATCACCTTCTGGCGCAGCAGCATGCGCCGCACGTCCGGGTGCACCAGGATCGGGTCGGCCGGCTTGTCCTGCGCCTTCGGCCCGCTCAGGGAGCGGCTCTGCAAGCGCTCGCGGGCAAAGCCCAGGCTGATCTGGTAAGCGTTCTCCGCAATGCCCAGGCCCTGCATGCCGACCATCAGGCGTGCCGAGTTCATCATCGTGAACATGCAGCGCAGGCCCTTGTGGGGCTCGCCGATCAGCCAGCCCTTGGCACCCTCGAAATTCATCACACAGGTGGCCGAGCCCTTGATGCCCATCTTGTGCTCCAACCCGCCGCAGAACGCCGGGTTGCGGCTGCCGTCGGCGAGGAACTTGGGCACCAGGAACAGCGAAATCCCCTTCACCCCGGCCGGCGCATCGGGCAGGCGGGCCAGCACCAGGTGGACGATGTTCTCCACCAGATCGTGCTCACCGCCGGTGATCCAGATCTTCGTGCCGCTCAGCGCGTAGCTGCCGTCCGCCTGGGGTTCCGCGCGGGTGCGGATCAGCCCCAAATCCGTGCCGCACTGCGGCTCGGTCAGGCACATGGTGCCGGTCCACTCACCGCTGATCAGCTTCGGCAGGTAGGCCTCCTGCTGCTCGCGGGTGCCGTGGGCGGAGAGCGCGTTGATGGCGCCGTGGGTCAGGCCCGGGTACATGCCCAGCGACAGGTTCGCCGAGCACACCATCTCCTCCACCATCATGTTCAGCACGTGGGGCAGGCCCTGGCCGCCGAACTCGGTGGGGCAGGCCAGCGCCGTCCAGCCGCCTTCGGCGAACTGGCGGTAACCCTCGCGGAACCCGGCGGGCGTCTTCACCGCGCGGGTCGCCGGGTCGTAATGACAGCCTTCCTTGTCGCCCGAACTGTTCAGCGGCGCCAGCACACCCTCCGCCAGCCGCGCCGCCTCTTCGAGGATCGCGCTGCCCAGGTCCGCGCCGAATTCCCCTTGGGACGGCAGCGCCTGCAGGTGCGAATAGGCGTCGAGTACTTCATCGAACACAAAGCGCATGTCGCGGAGCGGCGCGCGGTAGGCCGGCATGGTCGAGTCCTCTAAAGCTGTACATTAAGTAAATTTGTATAGCTTTTCTACTGCTGCGTATAAGTTTGTGCAAGGGGCTTGTACAACTTTTTCCCACCGGGGGGATGACCGGCCAGTTCCGCTTTAAGCGCCCCGGCAAGCCGCCATGGCCCGCCAGGCCCCGCGCCCTGTAGGCTTCGCCCACCCGCAAGGAGGCCTCGATGAAACGCGCATCAGGGATCACCTCACTCACCCTGGCACTCGCCGCCAGTGCCGCAGCCGCCGGCTACCTCTACCTCACCCAGGTGCCCCGCCTGGCCTACCCCCTCCAGCGCCTCGACGGCTGGGCCCTGAGCGATGGCGGCTCGTACGGGCTGGAGGTGGTGGATGCTGAGGGCCGTATCGTCCTGCTGGGCATCCAGGCCACCGCCCTCGATGTGCCGGTGGAGCGCTACCCCGCCTTCATCGGGCGGCCGCTGTTCGGCCTGCCCCTCACCGTCACCGCCGGCCTGGGCTGCACGCTTGAACGGCAGATCGATGCACTCGCCCACGAAATCGCCCGCAGCGGGCTGGATGAAGCGCGCTGGCACCAGGCCGGGGCCACCTTCAGCCGGCGCGAGCAGCCCTACGCCTTCGCGTGGTCCTTGCATGAGCAGTTGGCCGCGCGCAGCGGGGGAGGGTAGGCGTAAAGCCGGGGGATCAGGAGAGGGAAGGGCCCGGCGCCGCATAGCGGGGGCACCGGGCAGGGAAGGTGAAAGGCGGCGCTAGGCCTGGGAGGGCAGGGCGATCAAGCCGTCGTGTTCGGGGCTGCTCTGCCCCTGGTCTGGCTTCACCCCTCTGTCATCACGCAGAAGGCGCGCCATCCGGGCTGATGTGCCCGTTCTCCGGCTCCGTGCGCCCGGATATCAGCCAGAGCGCGAACTGTGGATAAGCCTCGGCCAGGATGCCCACTTCCTCGGTGCTGATCCGGATCTTGCCGCCGCTGATGTTCCGCCAGCGTTCGTAGTTCTTGCCCCCGAGCTCGCTCAAGTGCTTCGGTCCTACAGCCCGAATCAGTTGAAGTGCTCTGTTTCTTACGGCGTCCATTGAGCTTTCTCGGCTTGAGTAACCTTTACTCAAAAGCAACAGTGCCCTAGATTGCTTTGAGTATCTATTACTCATGGTGGCTTAGAGTGGCCGATTATAGGGTGTCTGTATGGAACAGTCTGGAGTAGTGAGGTTCAGCACGGGCGCAAAGCCTGAGCGAATGAACGATTTCCGCTGTGCGCCGTTTTGCACGCAACTGGTGCTGGCGGAAATGTGCGGCATCGCGGAGATCACCGAAGACGTGGTGCGCGGCTGGGTCGAGAGCAACACCATCCCCACCGTGAAGATCGGCCGACGCCGCGTCATCAACCTGCACCGCATCCGCCTCGACCTGGAGAGCGGCAAAACGGTCTTCAGCGCGGGGGACTACGCCCAATGAAAGCCATCAACGTTCAACTGCGCCTGCTCCTCAAGGCCATCCGCTATTCCGACTCGGAACGCGCGCTCGCCTACTACATCCGCATGGGCGGCTACCTCGACGCCCTGCAGGACACAAACACCTTCGACACCACCGAAATCAAGCGCCTCGACCGCCTCGCCTTCAACGCCTACAACCAGCGCACCAACCGCCACAACCGGGAGCTCATATGAACAAGGCCGTTCACCCCCAGCAGGCGCAGTGCGGGGCGCGCCTGCTGGGGGTGAACGGCCTTGTTCATATGAGCTCCCGGTTGTGGCGGTTGGTGCGCTGGTTTGGTT
>NZ_JYFT01000019.1:0-6393 GCF_000931385.1 Pseudomonas sp. FeS53a | reverse complement strand
GGGCGGGAGCTTGCGGCTGAGGGTGACGTCCATCTTCGGCACCGAGGAGATGTTGATGCCGTGCTCCTGGAACAGCTGGTCGATGCGTCGGTTGAGTTCGTCGGTGGCCAGGCCCCGGTCGCCCAGTTCGCGCACGTACACCTTCAGCTCGTGCTCCAGGGCGGTGGCGCCGTAGGTCTTGAGCTGCACGCTGGGGGCCGGGTCGCGCAGCACGCGGCTGTTCTCCTGGGTGGCCTGCAGCAGCAGCTTGCGCACCAGTTCCAGGTCGGCGCCACGGTTGACGTTGTAGATCAGCACGATGCGGGTGACGGTGTCGGTCAGCGTCCAGTTGATCAGCTGGCTGGTGAGGAAGGTCTGGTTGGGGACGATCACTTCCTTGCGGTCGCTGTCGGTGATGTGGGTGGCGCGGATGCGGATCCGGTTCACGGTGCCGGTGACGGTGCCGATGGTCACCAGGTCGCCGATGCGCACGGGGCGCTCGAACAGCAGGATGAGGCCGGAGATGAAGTTGGCGAAGATCGCCTGCATGCCGAAGCCGATGCCCACGGAGAGGGCGGCCACCAGCCATTGCAGCTTGTCCCAGCTGACCCCGAGGGTGGACAGCGCGCTGACGAAGCCGAGCCCGGCGATGGCGTAGGAGAGCAGCGTGGTGGTGGCGTAGGCGCTGCCCTGGGCGAGCTTCATGCGCGAGAGCACCAGCACTTCCAGCAGGCCCGGCAGGTTGCGTGCGAGCACGACGGTGATGCCGGCGATGATCAGCGCGCCGAGCATGTCCAGCAGGCTGATGGGCACCTGGGTGGCGGCGTCGCCGGTGCCGGCGCCGTACTGGTAGAGGGTGATCTGGTCGAGGTAGGCGAACACGGTGATGAGGTCGGCCCAGACCAGGTACATGCAGGCGATGAAGCCGCCCAGCAGCGCCAGACGGATCAGCCGCAGGGACTGCTGGTTGACCTGTTCGATGTCCAGCACCGGCTCTTCCACCGCGACTTCCTCGCCTTCGGCGTTCTCCTTGGTCTGCGCCTGGCGCTTGGCCAGGGCGCGGGCGTAGGCCAGGCGGCGGGCGGCCACGGCCAGGCCGCGGACGAAGGCGGCTTCGATCAGCAGGGCGAGGATCAGCAGGTAGAGGGTGTTGATCAGCCGGTCGGTGAGCTTGAGCGAGGTGTAGTAGTAGCCGAAACCCACGGCGACCATGAAGGCCAGGGGCAGCAGGGTGAAGGCGATGCCGATCAGCAGGCGGAAGGGCGAGGTCTGCTCGCGCATCGGTTCGGCCAGCAGCAGGTTGCTCAGCACCAGGGCCATCAGGGCGTAGCAGGTGAGCACGACGATGATGCCGATGACGTCGTCGGCCAGGGCCTGGGGCTGGTGCTCGGCGACGGTCACCACGGCCACCAGGGCCATGACCACCACGCCGAGGCGGCGGATCTGCTTGCTCAGCAGCGCCACCTGGGGGCGCGGCCAGCGGAAGTGCAACTCGGCGACGCCGCCCGGGGCGAGGATGCGGTACAGGGTGTAGAACACCAGCCAGGCCAGGGCCATCTCCAGCAGGGCGGAGCCGAGGGTGGCGTTCTGGCCACGGGCGTCGATGTGCAGGGCCAGGCCGCAGAGGGCGAGGAACAGGGTCACCGGCAGCGCCAGCAGCACGTTGAGCAGCAGCGCCAGGGGCGTGTGCATCTGGCTGTCGCGCTTGTAGTGGCCGATGTCGTGGTGCAGGTCGTTGAGCTTGCTGTACAGCCAGCCGCGCCGCCAGAGCAGGGCGCCGATCAGCAGCAGCAGGGGGATGAACAGCCAGGGGCGGTCCACCAGGCCTTCCCAGAGTTCGGTGACGCCTTCGCCCCAGGGCAGTTCGGCGAGCTGGGTCTTCAGGTGCTGCGGGGCGCCCTTGAGCCAGGCCAGGTCCAGCGGTTTGTTGCTGGGGATCCAGAACATCTGCTCTTCGAGGGTGTTGCGCAGGGCCTGGGCGGTGGTGGCGAGCTGCTTCTGGTTGAGCTGCAGGGTGATGGATTCGTTGAGCAGGGCATTGAGCTCGCGGCCCAGGCGGTCGAACAGTTCGACCCGGGTGGTGGCCAGGTCCAGCAGGGTTTCGCGCAGGTCCGGGGTGACCTGTTCAGGCGGCTGGCGGGCTAGCAGGTTGTCGACGTAGTCCTGCGGGTTGCCCATCTTGTCGCGCTGCTGGCCCAGTTCGAACTGGTAGAGGCGGATGTCGGCGATCTCGTCGGCGAGGTTGGCGTCCAGGCGCAGGTGCGGCAGGGCCTGCTTCTGCTGGTAGAGGATCTTGGACAGCAGCAGGCTGCCCTTGAGCACGCTGATCTGCTCTTCCAGGGCCTGGTCGGCCTGGCTGAGGGTGTCCAGTTGCTGGCGGGTCTGCAGGTTCTGCTGGGTCAGTTCGTTGAGGCGGTCGGTGGAGCGCAGCAGGTAGTCGGAGAGCTTGAGGTTGGTGGCGCTCTCGGCGGCCAGCAGGCTGTCGGGTGTGGCCTTCTGGGCCTCGCGGGAGAGTTCGGCGACGGTCTGCTCGGAGCTTTCCCGGCGCTTGACGTTGATCAGCGACTGCAGGTCCTGGCTTTCCTGCTCCAGGCGGTGGGTGCGTTCCACCATCAGGTCGCGGCGGCTGTTGCCCAGGTCCTGCAGCAGGCTGTTGCCGGCCAGTTCCTGGCGGCGCAGCTGGGTCTGGGCTTCGAGGGCGGCCAGTTCGGCGTTGTACTGGTCGCGCAGCTCTTCGCTGATGGGCTTGCCGGCGTCCTTGCCGACCTTGAGCAGGGCGTTGAGCTGCTGGGTGCGGGCCTGGTTGCTGCTGATCTCGGCCTGGGCGCGCTCGGGGCGGGTCTGGGCGGTGATGATCAGGCTGTTGGCTTCGGCCAGCTGCTTCTGCCCGTCGGAGAGCTGGGTGCTGCGCTGGCTGAGCACCTGCTCCAGTTGGGCAAGGCTGGACTTGGCGTAGCGTTCGCTCACCGGTACCTGGCGGGTGGCCTTGAGGCGGGCCAGTTCGCGCTGGGCGTCGCTGATCTGCCGGGGGGCCTCGGCCAGCTGGCGCTTGAGGTCGGCCAGGCGCTTTTCGCTGTCGGCCTGGTTCTCCAGCAGGGTGAGGGTCTGTTCGAGGATGGCCTTGAGGGCCTTCTGCTCGGCCTCCGGCAGCTTGCGGTCGGCGAGGGTATCGAGGCTCTGCTGGACTTCGGAGCTGCTGGGCGGGGCGGCGGCGTGGGCGCCGGGGCCGAGCAGGCAGAGGCTGAGCAGGGCGGCAGTGAGTAAGGGGCGCAGGGAGGGCATGGTCGCGTGGGGCGGCTCTGGTTGGTTGCGGTGAATCTTATGCCAGCGTGGCGGGCCGGTTGTGGTGCCCGGTCACGCGGCGTTGATCAGGTCGCTGCTGCCGGCAGCAGCTTAGCTGCAATCGTCGTGATCAGAGGAACAGGCCCGGTCCGGGGCGGGCGTGACCTTCGGGGAATCTGACGCCGACCTTGCGCACCTTGTTCCCTTCCATCAGGGCGACGGTCCAGGTCAGGCCGTTCCACTCCACCTGGTCGCCCACCACCGGCTCGCCGCCGATCTCGTGGGCGATGAAGCGGCCCAGGGGCTGGCTGCCGTCGATGTCGTCCAGGCGCAGGCCGTAGAGCGCGGCCACGGCGGACAGCTGGGCGTCGCCTTCGAGGACGAAGTCGCCGAAGAAGCGCAGGTCCAGGCCGCGCTGGGGCGCTTGGCTGAACAGTTTGCCGAGGCCGGGCAGGTCCTGTTCGTGGCCGACCACGCAGAGGATGTCGCCCGCTTCCAGCACGGTGGAGCCGGAGGGGTGCAGCAGCTCGGTGCCACGGAACAGGGCGGCGATGCGGGTGCCTTCGGGCATCTTCAATTCGCGCAGGGCGGCGCCGATGCACCACTTCTCGGCACCCAGGCGGTAGACGAACAGCTCCCACTCGCTGGTGGGGTGCACCTCCAGCCCGGCGCGGGAGATGGGCGCCGGCTCCGGCGGTACCGTCACCCGCAGCAGCTTGGCGGCCCAGGGCAGGCTGGTGCCCTGCAGCACCAGCGACACCAGGACGATGAAGAAGGCGACGTTGAAGAACAGCTGGGCGTTGGGCAGGCCGGCCATCAGCGGGAACACCGCGAGGATGATGGGCACCGCGCCGCGCAGGCCGACCCAGGCGATGAAGGCCTTCTCGCGGTTGTGGAACGCGCGGAAGGGAATCAGCCCCACCGCCACCGACAGCGGGCGGGCGACGAGGATCATCCACAGCGCCAGGCCCAGCGCCGGGACGATGATGGGCAGCAGGTCATGGGGGGTGACCAGCAGGCCCAGCACCAGGAACATGCCGATCTGCGCCAGCCAGGTCAGGCCGTCGAGCATGTGCAGGATGCCGTGGCGCGAGCGGATCGGGCGGTTGCCGAGGAACAGGCCGAACAGGTACACGGCGAGGATGCCGCTGCCGCCCACGGCGTTGGTGACGGCGAAGACCAGCAGGCCACCGGCGACCACCAGCAAGGGGTAGAGGCCGTTGGCGAGGGTCAGGCGGTTGATCAGCTGCAGCATCAGCCAGCCGCCGCCCAGCCCCAGCAGGGCGCCCAGGCCGAACTGCTGGGCGATGTGCACGGGGAAGCTCCAGCTGAAGCCGGTCTCGCCGCTGCTGAGCATCTCGATCAGGGTGATGGTCAGGAACACCGCCATCGGGTCGTTGCTGCCGGACTCGATCTCCAGGGTGGCGCTGACCCGCTCGTTGAGCCCGCGCCCGCCCAGCAGGCTGAACACCGCTGCGGCATCGGTGGAGCCGACGATGGCGCCGATCAGCAAGCCCTCCAGCAGGCTCAGGTTGAACAGCCAGGCGGCGGCCACGCCGGTCAGGCCGGCGGTGATCAGCACCCCGATCGTGGCCAGGGACAGTGACGGCCAGAGGGCCACGCGGAAGGTCGCGACGCGGGTTCGCAGGCCGCCGTCCAGCAGGATCACGGCCAGGGCCAGGTTCCCCACCAGGTAGGCCTGGGGGTAGTTGTTGAAGACGATGCCGCCGGGCCCGTCGTTGCCGGCAAGCATGCCGACCACCAGGAAGATCACCAGGATCGGGATGCCGAAGCGCGAGCCGAACGCACTGACGAGGATGCTCATGCCCACCAGCAACGCGCCGATCAGGAACAGGCTGTTGATGGTGGTTGCATCCACGTTGGCGGAACTCCTGCAAAGGGGGTACGAGGGCGGGGCGGAAAGGTGCATGCAGCGTGCATGCCAGCCGGATTCTAACCTGCCGACCGCAACGGCCCGCAAGCACAGTTTGGCCATGATCCACAGGTTTTTTGGAACGGGTCTGACGGGCGCGGGGACGTTTTCGACTTGCTGGTCGGCGTGTTGGGCCGTGTGGCGGATGAGTGGGTTCCGTAGGGCGGGGGACGTTCTTCCCCTCGCTGTCGGTTGCTGCGCAGGCGATCTCAAGGCTTCTGGGACGGTGGTTCCAGCTTGGCGAGGGTTCTTTTACCTGGGTCACAGTTCTGACAGGAAGGTGTGCAACTGGTCGTGTGGCCGTTGTGTGGCGCCCTGCACTTCTTAGAATTCGTGCGCCGATATCGAGATGCCACTATCCAAGGAAGGTCGTCATGCGCATGCAGCCGTTTGCACTCGGCTTCTGCCTGCTGTTGTTTCCTGTTTTCCAAGTCTTTGCCGCCGATCCCGTGGTGCCGTCCCCCGGTGACCGCGACCTGATCCGCGACCGCCAGGAGCGGCTGCTGGAAGAGCAGCGCAAGCGCCTGCAGGAACTGCAGCAACTGCCCGGCCGTGCCGAACCGGTGGCCCCCAGCCAGCCCCAGGCACAGGGCCCGTGCTTCGACATCCAGCGCATCCGCCTGCAGGGCGTGCACCTGATCAGCGAGGTGCGCCAGCGCGAACTGCTCAAGCCCTTCGAACACCAGTGCCTGGACAGCGGCCGCCTCAACGACCTGCTCAAGGCCATCACCCAGCACTACATCGACCGCGGCTACGTCACCTCCCGCGCCTACCTGCCGCAGCAGGACCTGGCCGACGGCGAACTGGACGTCATCGTCGTCGAAGGCCGCCTGGAGGGCGTGGAAGGCTCGGCGATCGCCAGCGACCGCGAACTGGCCCTGGCCTCCCCGGCGCAGACCGGCGAGCCGCTGAACCTGCGGGAACTGGAGCAACTGGTGGAGCAGATCAACCGCCTGCCCTCGCGCCCCGCCGAACTGGAACTGGTGCCCGGCAGCGACGTGGGCGGCAGCCGCGTCCAGCTCAAGGGCGAGCCCGGCAAACCCTGGCGGGTCGGCTTCAACCGCCACAACGACGGCCAGCGCAGCACCGGCGAACAGCAGTGGGGCGCCAGCCTGGAATGGGACAGCCCCCTGGGCCTGGCTGACCAGCTCAGCCTGCGCGCCGGCGGCGACGCCGTCAGCGACCGCTGGCGCCACTCC
>NZ_JYFT01000003.1:0-6447 GCF_000931385.1 Pseudomonas sp. FeS53a | reverse complement strand
CCCCCTTCCAGCGTCGCCCCCAGCCCGCCCTCCAGCTTGCGCCWCAGCAGGCGGATGGCCGCCTTGCGCACCAGCGCGCAGCGGTACAGGCGGATCTCCAGCGGCACGTGCCAGTGCGGCCCGCCGCACACCACCAGATCCCCCCGCGCCAGCGCCGCCTCGGCACTGAAGCGCGGCACCCAGGCCACGCCCAGGCCCTGCAGCGCCATGCTCTTGAGGCTGTCGGCCATTGCCGTCTCGTACACCGTGGTGGAACGCAGGGCCCGCTGGCGCAGCAGCAGGTTCACCGAACGCCCGAGGAAAGCCCCGGCGCTGTAGGCCAGCAGCGGCACGCTCTGCCCGCTGTCCAGCTCGTAGAGCGGCTTGCCCTCCGCGTCCACCGCGCACACCGGCAGCATCTCGGTGCGCCCCAGGCTCATGGACGGGAACAGTTCCGGGTCCATCTGCAGCGCAGCGTCCGGGTCATAGAAGGCCAGGATCAGGTCGCAGCCCCCCTCCCGCAGCGAGTGCACCGCCTCCCCCACGTTGGTGGCGATCAGGCGGCTGGAGATGTTCAGCCCCTCGGCCCGCAACCGCGCGATCCACTGCGGGAAAAAGCCCAGCGCCAGGGAGTGGGCGGCGGCGAACTGCAACACCTCGCCCTGCTGGCCCTCCAGGTGGTGCAGGCGGCGCACCACCTCCCCCAGCTGCTCCACCATGCTGCGCGCGGTGACCAGGAACAGCTGGCCCGAGTCGGTCAGCTCGATCGGCGTGCGCGAGCGGTTCACCAGGGTCAGCCCCAGCGCCGCCTCCAGGCTGCGGATGCGCCGACTGAACGCCGGCTGGGTGACGAAGCGCCGCTCGGCGGCCTGGGAGAAGCTGCGGGTGTTGGCCAGGGCAACGAAATCCTCCAGCCATTTGGTTTCCAGGTTCATGGGGCCTTCCAGGGAATGCTCGATTTTGGTGCACACGCTTGCCAGCGAAGCGGCGTCACACCTGCATTATGCCGATTGTGCATAGGGCAGCGAATAACAGCATTGGTCTAAAAATGCCTGGAGCCTTAGATTAGCGGGCATCGCGGCACTAGCCGTGTTCTTCCAGAGATGAATCGCATCATGTCCGCTGCTGCATCCTTCCGCGTCGAAAAAGACCTGCTCGGTACCCTCGAAGTCCCCGCCGATGCCTACTACGGCATCCAGACCCTGCGCGCCGTGCAGAACTTCCGCCTCTCCGGCGTACCGCTGTCGCACTACCCGAAACTGGTAGTCGCCCTGGCCATGGTCAAGCAGGCCGCCGCCGACGCCAACAAGCAGCTCGGCCACCTGCCGGCCGACAAGCATGCCGCCATCACCGAGGCCTGCGCCCGCCTGATCCGTGGCGAGTACCACGACCAGTTCGTGGTGGACATGATCCAGGGCGGTGCCGGCACCTCCACCAACATGAACGCCAACGAGGTCATCGCCAACATCGGCCTCGAAGCGATGGGCAAGCAGAAGGGCGAATACAAGCACCTGCACCCGAACAACGACGTGAACATGGCGCAGTCCACCAACGACGCCTACCCCACCGCCATCCGCCTCGGCCTGCTGCTCGGCCACGACGCCCTGCTGGCCAGCCTCGACAGCCTGATCCAGGCCATCGCCGCCAAGGGTGAAGAATTCGCCCATGTGCTGAAGATGGGCCGCACCCAGCTGCAGGACGCCGTGCCCATGACCCTGGGCCAGGAATTCCACGCCTTCGCCACCACCCTGGGCGAGGACCTGGACCGCCTGCGTCGCCTGGCACCCGAACTGCTGACCGAAGTGAACCTGGGCGGCACCGCCATCGGCACCGGCATCAACGCCGACCCCGGCTACCAGAAGCTGGCCGTCGAGCGCCTGGCCGAAATCAGCGGCCAGCCACTGAAGCCCGCCGCCGACCTGATCGAAGCCACCTCCGACATGGGCGCCTTCGTGCTGTTCTCCGGCATGCTCAAGCGCACCGCGGTCAAGCTGTCGAAGATCTGCAACGACCTGCGCCTGCTCTCCAGTGGCCCGCGCACCGGCATCAACGAGATCAACCTGCCGGCACGCCAGCCGGGCAGCTCGATCATGCCCGGCAAGGTCAACCCGGTGATCCCGGAAGCGGTCAACCAGGTCGCCTTCGAAGTGATCGGCAACGACCTGGCCCTGACCCTCGCCGCCGAAGGCGGCCAGCTGCAGCTGAACGTGATGGAGCCGCTGATCGCCTACAAGATCTTCGACTCGATCCGCCTGCTCCAGCGCGCCATGGACATGCTCCGCGAGCACTGCATCGTCGGCATCACCGCCAACGAAGAGCATTGCCGCCGCCTGATGGAGAACTCCATCGGCCTGATCACCGCGCTCAACCCCTACATCGGCTACGAGAACTCCACCCGTATCGCCAAGGAGGCCCTGATCAGCGGCCGCGGCGTACTGGAACTGGTTCGCGAAGAGAAGCTGCTGGACGACTCCATGCTGGCGGACATCCTCCGCCCGGAAAACATGATCGCCCCGCGCCTCGTACCGCTGAAGGCCTGAGCCTTACCGTCTCACCAGGAGGGGCGTAGCCCCTCATTCCAGAGGATGGTCGTCTGACCATCCTTTTTTTTGCCTGTGGAAAAGTGCCCCACGTAGGGCGGGCTTCAGCCCACCATCGGAGCCCACCGCTGGTGGATCGATGAAACGCGATCCCCCTGCGGGTGCCGATCATTGCGTAGGGTGGATAACGCTCTTTTTATCCACCGACCGGACTCACACCCGACACCAAAGCCTCCCCCTGCGGCATCCGCACCTGCCAGCCGTAGCCCGGGCTTCAGCCCGGGGACCTGGAGCCGAACATCCCTGGGCTGAAGCCCAGGCTACGGGGGCTGCCCAGGCGTAGGGTGGGCTTCAGCCCACCATCCGGACCCGCCGCAGCTCCGCTGGTGGATCGGTGAAGCACGTCCCCTACGGGTGCCGGTCATTGCGTAAGGTGGATAACGCTCTATTTATCCACCGACCGGACTCACACCCGACACCGAAGTCTCTACGGCACCTACACCCGCCAGGCCCGGCGCAACACCCGCACCGCCTCGGCAATCTCCGGCTCGGGCACAGCGGCGAAGCCCAGCACCAGCCCGGCACGGTTATCCACAGGCTCGTCACTGTCCTCCAGCCAATAGCCGCTCAACCCGTTCATCTCCACCCCCGCCGCCCGCGCGGCGCCCAGCAGTGCCTGCTCCCGCGCCAGGCTGTCGACGCGGATGCACAGGTGCAGCCCCGCTTCCACCGCCGGCATCGGTGCACAACCGGGAATCGCCGCCGGCCAGTCCCGCAGCAAGGCATCGCGACGCGCCCGGGCGGCCTGGCGCATGCGCCGGACGTGGCGCTGGAAGTGCCCGGCGGCGATGAACTCCGCCATCACCGCCTGGGTGCCGATTTCCGAATGGCGCATGTCCAGGGCCAGCCGCCGGGCGAAGGGCTGGGCCAGGGCCGGTGGCAGCACCAGGTAGCCCAGGCGCAGGGCCGGGAAGGCGATCTTGCAGAAGGTGCCGACGTAGAGCACCCGCCCCTGCCGGTCCAGCGAGGCCAGGGGCGCCAGCGGCACCCCGCTGTAGCGGTACTCGCCGTCGTAGTCGTCCTCGATGATCCAGCCGCCCTCGCGCTCGGCCCACTCCAGCAGCTCCAGGCGCCGCGCCAGGGACAGCGTCACCCCCGTCGGGTACTGGTGGGACGGCGTCAGGTACACCAGCCGGCAGTTATCCACAGCGGACAGCGCCGGACAGACCAGCCCCTCGTTGTCCACAGGCACCCCCACCACTTGCGCGCCGGCCACCGCGAACGCGTGGCCCGCCGCGCGATAGCCGGGGTTTTCCACAGCCACCCGGTCCCCCGGCTGCACCAGCAACTGCGCACAGAGGCTGATGGCCTGCTGCGCACCGCAGGTGATCACCACCTGCTCCGCATCGCAGGCCAGGCCCCGGCTGCTGCGCAGGTAGGCCGCCACCAGCTCGCGCAGGCCCCGGTCGCCCGCCGGGTCGCCATAGCCCAGGCGCGCCAGCGACGGCTTGCGCCAGAAGCGCGCAGACAGTCGCGCCCAGGTCTCGAAGGGAAACAGGTCGAAGGCCGGCACGCCGATGCGAAAGGCCCGGGGCGCGCGCTCCGGCGAAGCCGGCAGGTGATGCCGCTCCAGGCGCTCCAGGGCCAGGCTCGGCGCCGGCCCGGGCGGTTCGGGCAGGGCCACCGGCGGGCTTGTGGATAACTCCACCACGTAGGTGCCGTCGCCCACCCGCCCCTCCACATAGCCCTCGGCGTAGAGCTGGTCGAAGGCGCGGGTCACGGTGTTGCGGGAGATGCCCAGCAGCGCCGCCAGGTCGCGGCTGGCGGGCAGGCGCGTGCGGCTGCCCAGGCGCCCGTCGAGGATGCGTTCGCGCAGCGCCTCGTAGAGCTGGCGGGACAGCCCCCGCGCAGGGTCCAGGCGGATGCCGGATAGGTCGACGGGCAAGGGGGGCGTGGCGGTCATGGCGGCCTCGATTGGCTCTATGAAAGTGGCGGCCAATGGATCTTACACAAGGCCAATTCCCTGCCTAGCATGAAGCCATCGCCGAGGAGACCGACCATGTACTGCCCCGCCGCCTTCCGCCAGGACGACCTGGCCCAGCTCCACGCCCAGATCGACGCCAGCGGCCTCGCACTGCTCACCAGCGCCGGCCCCCAGGGCCTGCAGGCGAGCCACCTGCCGCTGCTGCTGGCCCCCGGCGAAGGCGAGTTCGGCACCCTCTACGGCCACTTCGCCCGGGCCAACCCGCACTGGCGCGACCTGGCCGCTGGCAGCGAGGCCCTGGTGGTGTTCAGCGGCCCGGACGCCTACGTCCACCCCGGCTGGTACCCGAGCAAGGCCGAGCACGGCAAGGCGGTGCCCACCTGGAACTACATCGCCGTGCACGCCTGGGGCCAGGCCGAAGTGTTCGACGACCCCGAACGCCTGCTGGCCCTGGTGCGCCAGCTCAGCGACCGCCACGAAGCGCGCCAGGCCCGCCCCTGGTCCGTGGACGAAGCCCCGGCCGACTACCTGGCCAGCATGCTGCGCGCCATCGTCGGCTTCGCCCTGCCGATCCGCCGCCTGGAAGGCAAGTGGAAGCTCGGCCAGAACCGCTCCGCTGCCGACCAGGCCGGTGTCCGCGCCGGCCTGGAGGCCTCCGCCGACCCGCGCGACCAGGCCCTGGCGGCCCGGCTGCAGCCCACTTCCTGATCCTCAACCGAGCCCACAAGGACGCCCCATGAGCCTCGAGATCCGCCCCGTCACCGCCGATGACCACGCCGCCTGGCTGCCCCTCTGGCAGGGCTACCAGCGCTTCTACAAGACCGAGATTCCCGAGGCCACCAGCGCCGTCACCTGGCAGCGCTTCCTCGACCCGACCGAACCCATGCACGCCGCCCTCGCCTGGCAGGACGGCCGCGCCGTCGGGATGGTGCACTGCATCGACCACCGCAGCTGCTGGACGGTGGGCAACTACTGCTACCTGCAGGACCTGTTCGTTGCCGAGGGCCTGCGCGGCGCCGGCATCGGCCGCGCGCTGATCGAATACGTCTACGCCCGCACCGAGGCCGCCGGCGGCTCGCGGGTGCACTGGCTGACCCACGAGACCAACACCGACGCCATGCAGCTCTACGACCGCATCGCCAACCGCTCCGGCTTCGTCCAGTACCGCAAAGTCCTGTGAGGACCGCCCCATGACCGACCTCAGCCACTGGCAACCCCGCCCCACCCCCGACCACCGCGCCCTGCCCGGGCGCTTCGTGCGCCTGGAAGCCCTCGACCCGGCGCGCCACGGCGACGACCTCTGGCACGCCCTGCAAGGGCCCGGCCACGACCCGGCGCTGTGGAACTACCTGCCCTACGGCCCCTTCCCCGAGCGCGCGCCCTTCGACGCCTGGCTCGCCGGCCACGCCGCCAGCCGCGACCCGCTGTTCTACGCCGTTGTCGACCTGGCCAGCGGCCGCGTCACCGGCCTGCTCAGCTACCTGCGCATCGCCCCGAAGGACGGTGCCATCGAGATCGGCCACATCGCCTTCGGCCAGGCCATGCAGCGCTCGCCGGCCTCCACCGAGGCGGTCTGGCTGCTGGCCCGCCACGCCTTCGACGACCTCGGCTACCGCCGCCTGGAATGGAAGTGCAACGCCGCCAACGCCCGCTCCATGCGCGCCGCCGAACGCCTGGGGTTCCGCTACGAAGGGCTGTTCCGCCAGCACATGGTCATCAAGGGCCAGAACCGCGACACCGCCTGGTTCTCCATCATCGACGGCGAATGGCCCGCCGTGCGCAGCGCCTTCGAGGCCTGGCTGGCTGTGGATAACTTCGACGGCGAAGGCCGCCAGCGCCGCCGGCTGGAGGATCTGCGGCCGGCGTAGGCCGCACCCGGTGCCATCCCGCCCCGTTGCAGCCCGTCACTTCGATGGGCGACACGGGATGGCACCGGGTGCGGCC
>NZ_JYFT01000033.1:0-6585 GCF_000931385.1 Pseudomonas sp. FeS53a | reverse complement strand
GGATTCTCCTCTCGATCCGTTCAGACGCGATCATCACTGCACCCGGCCCAACCTTGTGAATGCGAGCTCGAAGCTCTGGATACCGTTCGGGCTGTTCGAGTGAGTGTGGAGGGGCGGAGCACTATCTACGTTGCAGGCTCGCGGCCTAAGGGTGGGCACGGCTTCCTATCCCTCCCCCGATGATCAGTCGGGGACTATGCCCCTGGGGTGGGGCTGTAGTCGAGATACAAGGGTGGGCTTCAGCCCACCGACGGAGTCACGGTTGGCCCCGAAAACGGACCGGCGGGCCGCCGCTCAGGCGCCTGGGCACCGTCCGTAGGATGCGGTGAGCTGTGCGAACCGCATCGAACCCCGGGCGCCCGGCAACGATGGGCTTTGCACAGCTCAGCCCATCCTACGCTTGCCTCTGCGCACCGATTCGTAGGGCGGGCCTCAGTCCACCGACAGGAACCCCCACGGGGCGCGTCCGTCAGGCGCTCTGGCGTTCTGGCGCCGCGTCGGCCTGGTCCCGCTCGACGATGATCTCGATCAGCGCCCGCGCCGCGGGGGAGAGGCGGTAGCCGGTGCGGGTGACGATGCCGCAGCGGGCGGAGAGGCTGTCCAGGTTCTCCGGCAGGTTGCGAAAGCCCAGCAGCGCCAGCTCGCCGCGCTCCAGGTGGGGCGCCAGGGTTTCCAGCATGGCCAGGCCCACCGCATCGGTCTGGCTCACCACTTGCACCAGCGCGGGCACGTGTTCGCATTCCACGTTGAGGCTGAAATCGGCCTTGCCGCTGAAGCCGGCCAGCAGCTTGCGCACCCCCGCCGGCAACCGCGTGGCGGCCAGCGGGTAGTCGAACAGGTCGTTGGTGGAGAGGCTGTCCTTGGCCAGCAGCGGATGCCCCGCCCGGCAGAAGAAACGCCCCCGGCGCGGGCTCAACTCGCGGGTCTGGAAGTTCGGGTCGGTCTCGAACTGGCGGATATCGGCGATGAAGAACTCGATCTCCTCCCGCGCCAGCAAACGGCCCAGGGTCTCCCAGTTGTTCACCTCGAAGCGCGCATTCACCCGTGGATGGCGGCGGATGAACGCTGCCAGCGCATCCGGCACCAGGCTCGCCGCCGGCGCCGGGCCGCAGCCGAAGTGCAGCTCGCCGGCGTCCAGCTTGGTCATCTGGTTGATCTCGTGCACCAGGTTGCTGGCGCCCTGCACCAGGCGCAGCGCGTGCTGCAGCACCACCTGGCCCTCCGGCGTGGGGCGCAGGTCCTTGTTGCCCCGGTCCACCAGCTGGCAGCCCAGCGCCTGCTCCAGGCCCTGGATGCTGCGGCTGAAGGCCGGCTGGGTGATGCCCATGGCATCGGCCGCGCGGACGAAGCTGCGGTATTCGATAAGGGCGACGAAGTAACGGAGTTGGCGCAGGTCCATACATGCTCTTCCGGCATCGAAAATATAGGGCGAAGGCATTTGCCGGCCTCTGGGGGCTGGTTTTAAATGCAGGCTCTTATTCCGTCAACGAAGCTTAAATATATAAATAAGATTTAAATGGAATAAGCATATGGCCCAGCCCAGAGGGGGACCTGCACCATGAAACCGCTTGCCATGCCCATCGCCTTGCCGCCGTGCCCGTGCCCCATGTCCGTCCGGATGGGGTGTCGCTGAGGCACCGCCCCGGCGGCTGAGTGCCCCGCGCCGCCCCCGCACTCCCTGAACACCGTGCCGCCGTTGCCCGCCTGGGTGACGTGGCCCCGCTCGGCCCGGCGCCGGGCCCGATGCCAAGGAACCGATCATGAGAAACCGCCGTACCGCCTTGCGACCGCCCTTCACCCTGCGCCGCCTCGACGCTAGCCTGGCCCTGCTGCTGGCCTTCGGCAGCGCCCCCGCCTGGGCCGCCGAGCGGCCTGCCGACAACCCGAAGGCCGAGGAGGACGTGGCCCTGCAGAAGGTCACCGTCACCGCCCGTCGCCGTGAGGAAAACGCCCAGGACGTCCCCACGCCGATCACCACCCTGGGCGGGGAAAACCTCGAAGCCCAACGCATCTACAAGGTGCAGGACCTGCAGCAGGTGCTGCCCAGCGTCAACGTCGCCTTCATCCATGCCCGCCAGTCCAGCGTCGCGGTGCGCGGCATCGGCAACAATCCGGCGAGCGACGGCCTCGAAGGCAGCGCCGGGGTCTACCTCGACAACGTCTACCTCGGTCGCCCGGGCATGGCGGTGTTCGACCTGCTGGACATCGAGCAGCTGGAACTGCTGCGTGGCCCCCAGGGCACGCTGTTCGGCAAGAACACCACCGCCGGCGTGCTCAACATCAGCACCCGCGCACCCACCTTCAGCCCCGAGCGCACGGTGGAGGTTTCCGGCGGCCAGGACGGCTACTTCCAGGCCAAGGGCACGGTCAACGGCGCCCTCACCGAAACCCTCGCCGCCCGCCTGTCGGCCTACCGCACCCGTGACGACGGCTTCATCAAGAACATCCACGACGGCAACGACCTCAACGGCGGCGCACGCCMGGGCGTGCGCGGGCAGTTCCTCTTCGAGCCCAACGAGGACTTCAGCCTGCGCTGGATCAACGACTACAACGAGGAGGATTCGAGCACCGGCACCATGGTGGTCTACGGCGCGCCGGCCCGTTACTGGCAGCGCGCGGCCCTGGCGGGTGCCTCGCCGGTGCGCGACCCGGACGACAAGAAGGTCAACATCGACGGCCGCCAGAACGTCAGCGTGCACCAGGGCGGCAGCTCGGTGGAAGCCAACTGGAATCTCGCCGGTGGCTACAAGCTGACTTCCATCAGCGCCTACCGCTACTGGCACTTCACCCCGGCCAACGACGAGAGCCTCAACGTGCCGGCGCTGCTCAACACCGGCGTGGAAGTGCACGACCGCCAGTTCTCCCAGGAGATCCGCCTGGCCTCGCCCACCGGCGGCGCCTTCGACTACGTGGTCGGTGCCTACGTGTTCAACCAGAACTTGGGCAACAAGACCTTCACCGACTACGGCTCCCGGGCCGACCTGTTCCTGCTCGGCGCCAACCTGGGCGCCATCAACAACGTCAGCACCCAGGCCAACGGCAAGATCGAGACCGACAGCTACGCGCTGTTCGCCCAGGGCACCTGGCACCTCACCGACCGCCTCGACTTCACCGCCGGCCTGCGCGGCACCTACGAGGAAAAGGACGCCAACGTGCAGCGCTTCGCACCGGTCGGTGGTGCGGCGGTGACCGGCCAGGCCGCCGCCATCCGCGCGGCGCAACTGGGGGCCTATGACTCGGGCGACCTCAGCCTGCACAACGCCGCGCCCTCCTTCCTGCTGAACCTGGCCTACAAATTCGACGACGACCTGCTGGGCTACGCCTCCCTGGCCCATGGCGAGAAATCCGGCGGGGTGAACCTGGCCGTGGGCTCGGCCCCGGTGGCCGGCGCCGACTCGCTGTTGGTCGGCCCCGAGCGCGCCAACGATGCCGAACTGGGCTTCAAGAGCACGCTGCTCGACCGCCGCCTGCTGCTCAACGCCAACCTGTTCTGGACCGGCATCCACGGCTACCAGGCCACCACCCTGTACCAGGCGCCGGGCTCCCCCAACGTCGTGCAGGTGCTGGCCAACGCCGGCAGCGTGCGCTCGCGCGGCCTGGAGTTCGAAGCCACCGCGCTGCCCGTGCGCGGCCTGACCCTGAACTTCAACGGCTCCTACAACGACGTCACCTACCTCAGCTTCAAGGACGCCCCGTGCCCCGGCGAGGTGAGCACCGCCCCCGGCGCGCCGGCCACCTGCGACCTCACCGGCGAACGCGTGGTCGGCGCCTCGAAATGGATCGCCAACCTCAGCGGCGAATACAAGTGGCAGCTGGAGAACCGCATCGAGCCCTACCTCACCGCCAGCTATTCGTACCGTTCCGAGGCCGAAGGCACCCTGGACAACTCCGACCTTTCCAAGATCGACGGCTACGGCCTGGTCAACCTCTCGGCCGGCGTGCGCCGCGACCTGGGCGACGGCCAGGTGGACGCCTCCATCTGGGTGCGCAACGCCACCGACACCGACTACTACCTGAGCGCCTTCGCCTACCTGAACGGCGCCTACACCGCCTCGGTGGGCGCCCCGCGCACCGCCGGCGTCTCCCTGCGCTACGACTTCTGACCCCCAGCAGCACCCACCCAACGCGAGGACCGCACCATGAGCAACGCAGCACTGGCCAGCCAGCAGCCCGAGATCCAGCTGGACATCCACCCCATCGCCGGGCGCATCGGCGCCGAGATCCGTGGCATCAGCCTCTCCGCCGAGCTGGATGCCGCCACCGTGGACGCCATCCAGGCCGCCCTGGTCCGTCACAAGGTGATCTTCTTCCGTGGGCAGACGCACCTCGACGACCAGGGCCAGGAGGCCTTCGCCAAGCTGCTCGGCGACCCCGTCGCCCACCCCACCGTGCCGGTGCGCGAAGGCACCCGCTACCTGCTCCAGCTCGACGGCGCCGAAGGCCAGCGTGCCAACTCCTGGCACACCGATGTGACCTTCGTCGACGCCTACCCCAAGGCCTCCATCCTGCGCAACGTGGTGGCCCCGGCCGCCGGCGGCGACACCGTCTGGGCCAACACCGCCACCGCCTACAACGACCTGCCGGGCGAACTGCGCGAGCTGGCCGACAAGCTCTGGGCCATCCACAGCAACGAATACGACTACGCCGGCGTGCGCCCCAATGCCCCGGTGGAAAAGCTGGAGGAGTACCGCAAGGTGTTCACCTCCACCGTCTACGAGACCGAGCACCCGGTGGTGCGCGTGCACCCCGTCAGCGGCGAACGCAGCCTGCTGCTGGGGCATTTCGTCAAACGACTCAAGGGCCTGTCCCAGTCCGACTCGGCGCACATCTTCGCCGTCCTCCAGGGCTACGTGACGCGCCTGGAGAACACCGTGCGCTGGCGCTGGCAGCCCGGTGACGTGGCCATCTGGGACAACCGCTCCACCCAGCACTACGCCGTCGACGACTACGACACCCAGCCGCGCATCGTCCGCCGCGTGACCCTGGCCGGCGACGTGCCGGTGGGCATCGACGGCCAGCGCAGCCGCACCACCCGCAAGGGCTGACCCCGCCACCCTCCGCCGGGCGACGCTCGTCGCCCTGCGGCTCCCCGGTCTCGTTCGCGATCAGCACCTGCATCGCGGTTGAACCACCTCCACACCCCTGTCATGCATCGATGCGGTTCGCCGAGCTCACCGCATCCTACGGGCCCGCTCCGTCCGCAGGATGGGCTGAGCTGTGCGAAGCCCATCGTTGTGGCTGGCTGCGGATCGGTGGCGTGGACCTCGCTTCAACGATCCCCGCCGTAGCCCGGACTTCAGTCCGGGAGGCCCCGCTCCCCGACCTCGGGGCTGACGCTTCGCGAGCAGAGCTCGCTCCCGCGGTTGCGCCCATCGCGGTTGAAACCGCTCCCACTCGCACGGGGGTATTCGATGAATCCCGTGCAGCTTCCCGGGCTGAAGCCCGGGCTACGGTAGCCCCTGCTGTCACGCATCGATGCGGTTCGCCGAGCTCACCGCATCCTACGGGCCTGCTCCGTCCGTAGGATGGGCTGAGCTGTGCGAAGCCCATCGTTTTGGCTGGCTGCGGATCGGTGGTAGGGACCTCGCTTCACCGATCCCCGCCGTAGCCCGGACTTCAGTCCGGGGAGGCCCCCGCGACTCGGCCTCGGGGCTGATGCTTCGCGAGCAGAGCTCGCTCCTGCGGTTGCGCCCATCGCGGTTGAAACCGCTCCCACTCGCTCGGGGGTATTCGATGAATTCCGTGCAGCTTCCCGGGCTGAAGCCCGGGCTACGGTAGCCCCTGCTGTCACGCATCGATGCGGTTCGCCGAGCTCACCGCATCCTACGGGCCCGCTCCGTCCGCAGGATGGGCTGAGCTGTGCGAAGCCCATCGTTGTGGCTGGCTGCGGATCGGCGGTGTGGGCCCTACTTCACCGGTCCACCGCTGGCGCCACCTGCAACACCGCGGGTGGGCGTGAAAAGCGACGTCCACCCGACACGGCGTTCATCCCAAACCGTCGCCTGCGCGGTCTTTCGATGCCTTCCCGGCATATTTTCAATGCCGCCAAAGCATCGGTTTTTAAAACTCTTTATTAATCAATTATTTAGAAATTTATATTCCCTAAAGTAATTACAAAATCATTAAAAATTACTTTATGGGATAAGCCTCCGAACCAATCATTCCCGCCGTGGCCGACCGCTCTGGATCGGCCCTCACGCGGCCCAGCCGCCCGTTTTCGTTCACCGGCCCCGGCCGGTTTCTTCAACCAGGAGTCCTGCCGATGGGCAATGTCCTCAAGGCCGACAGCGCAAGTGGCCTGCCGTGGCCTGATGTGCGCGCGCCGGGTGAGGTGCGCGACCTGGGCGTGCAGGTGCGCCAGGCGCTGGCCGCCTCCCGCTTCCGCAGCGGCCAGGCCCGCGTGCTCGGTCGCCGCGAGGCATGGCTGCTGGGGGCCTTCGCCCTGGTGCTGCATGCCGGCGTCCTCTACTGGGTCAGCAGCAAGCCCACGCCGCCGCTGCCCGAGGTGCCGCCCCAGGTGCCGCCGATGACCATCGAATTCACCACACCGGCCCCGCCCGTGGTGGAGCCGCCGCCCCCTGAGCC
>NZ_JYFT01000060.1:0-191079 GCF_000931385.1 Pseudomonas sp. FeS53a | reverse complement strand
GCCCTGGTGCGGGCGCCTGGTGCCGGGAGGGCGGGGCGTGGTGCCCCGCCTGCCGGGTTACTTGCCGACGCTCACGCCGTAGAACGAGTTGAGGGCGAACGGGCTGATCTTGAAGTCCTGCACGTTCTTGCGCATCGGTTGGTAGACCGTGGAGTGGGCGATCGGGGTGATCGGCACCTGGTCCTTGAGGATGTGCTGGGCCTGCTTGTACAGCTCGGTGCGCTGGGCCTGGTCGGGGTTGGCCTTGGCCTGCTTGACCAGCTTGTCGTAGTCGGTGTTGCACCACTTGGAGAAGTTGTTGCCGTCGATGGCGTCGCAGCCATAGAGGGTGCCGAGCCAGTTGTCCGGGTCGCCGTTGTCGCCGCTCCAGCCGATCAGCATGGCGTCGTGCTCGCCGCCCTTGGCGCGCTTGATGTACTCGCCCCATTCGTAGGTGACGATGCGGGCCTTGATGCCGACCTTGGCCCAGTCGGCCTGGAGCATTTCGGCCATCAGCTTGGCGTTGGGGTTGTAGGGGCGCTGCACGGGCATGGCCCAGAGGGTGATCTCGGTGCCTTCAGCTACGCCGGCGGCCTTGAGCAGCTCCTTGGCCTTGTCGGGGTTGTAGCCGGCGTCCTTGATGGTCTCGTCGTAGGACCACTGGGTCGGCGGCATGCCGTTGACGGCGAGCTGGCCGGCACCCTGGTAGACGGCGTCGATGATGGCCTTCTTGTTCACCGCCATGTCCAGCGCCTGGCGCACTTCGAGCTTGTCGAAGGGCTTGTGGGTGACGTTGTAAGCGATGTAGCCGAGGTTGAAGCCCGGCTGGGACGGCATGTTGAGGTTGGTGTCCTTCTTCAGCGCCTCGAGGTCGGCGGGGCGGGGGAAGAGGGTGATCTGGCACTCGCCGGCCTTGAGCTTCTGCATGCGCACGGAGGCGTCGGTGTTGATGGCGAAGATCAGGTTGTCGATCTTCACGTCCCCGGGCTTCCAGTAGTCCTTGTTGCCGGCGAAGCGGATCTGCGCGTCCTTCTGGTAGCGCTTGAACACGAACGGGCCGGTGCCGATGGGCTTCTGGTTGAGGTCGGCGGCCTTGCCCTGCTTGAGCAGCTGGTCGGCGTACTCGGCGGACTGGATGGAGGCGAAGCTCATGGCGAGGTTCTGGATGAAGGCCGCGTCCACCTGGTTGAGGGTGAACTTGACGGTCATGTCGTCCAGCTTCTCGACCTTGGCGATGTTGGCGTCCATGCCCATGTCGGTGAAGTAGGGGAATTCGGTGGGGTAGGCCTTACGGAACGGGTGGTCCTTGTCGAGCATGCGCTGGAAGGTGAACAGCACGTCGTCGGCGTTGAAGGTGCGGGTGGGCTTGAAGTACTCGGTGGTGTGGAACTTCACGCCCGGGCGCAGGTGGAAGGTGTAGGTGAGGGCGTCGGGGGAGACGTCCCACTTCTCCGCCAGGCCGGGGATGACGGCGGTGCCGCCCCGCTCGAACTGGGTCAGGCGGTTGAAGACGGTCTCGGCGGCGGCGTCGAAGTCGGTGCCGGTGGTGTACTGGCCGGGGTCGAAGCCGGCGGGGCTGCCTTCGGAGCAGAACACCAGGTTCCCGGCGGCGCTGGCCAGCGGTGCGCCGGCGATCAGCCCGGCAGCGAGAAGCGCTTGGATGACGGCGTTTTTACGCATTTTGACCTCATGTCTTGTTGTGTTCTTCATCGTGAGGGGCGCCCTCGTAAGGCGCCTCGCCCGAAACTATGCATGGCACATGCCCGAGGCAAGCCATGGTGGGACATGAGTGTAGAAGCTGTGGCGATGCTGTAAGGCGGTGTCGCAATTCTGCAAGTTCGCGACCGTTCGCAGCCTGGGGCCACCCGTTCGTGCGGGTGGCCCGGGCCCCGTGTCAGGGCATCTGCACCTCGATGACGCCATCGGCGGTGACGTTGACGCGGCTGGTGCCGGCTTCGATCTCCGGTGCCGGGGCGTCTTCGGCCATCATCATGCTGGCCTTGGCGGCGCGCATGGCCATCATCGGGCGCGGCTGGAAGCCGTCGCTGTTGAGGTTGAGGCTCACCAGCTTGTAGCCGGAGCCGCCCAGGGCCTGGGTCGCCAGTTGGGCGCGGGCCTTGAAGGCGTCGACGGCATCCTTCAGCAGGGCATCTTCGTTCTTCTTGCGGGTGGCGTCGGCGATGCTGAAGTCCATGCCGGCCATCTTCAGGCTGCCCATCAGGTCGGCGCTGAGCTGGGACAGCGCGGCGAAGTCGGCGCTTTCCAGGCGCACTTCGGCGCGCTCGCGCCAGCGGGTGATCTTCTGGCCCTTGTCGTCGTAGACCGGGTAGCTGTTGCGGCTGCCGAGGCTGACGGTGATGCCCTTGGTGGCGCGGGCTTTTTCGACGGCAGCGTTGAGGGTGCGGGTGATCTCGGCGGCCAGCTTGGCCGGGTCGCTGTTCTCGGATTCGCTGAACAGGGTGACGTGCATCAGGTCATGGGCCACGTCCTGGCTGACCTCGGCACGCAGGGCCACCTGGTTGTAGCGCGCCTCGTCGGCCATGGCCGGGAGGCTGGCGAAGGCGGCGGTGGCCAGGGCGAGGGCGGCGGAGAGGCGGGTGATGGCTTGCATGTCGGCTCCTTGTGAGAGGCAGTGGGTGTGCGCGCGGTTTGCGGCAGTCAACAGGGTAGACGGGCGTTCCGTGCGGTCCGGGTTAAGACCGCAGGAATTTTTTTCGTTCGATCACGGCTTCCCGTTATCAGCCGCTCTGGCATGCAGGCTGCGCAGTCGCGCTGCCCATGAGCCACCGCCGCGCAACGATGCGGCGAGTTGACGCATATCAGCGGTGCGCCAGGCGCCTTGGTTATACTCCGCCGAATTCTTGGAGTGCCCATGCTCGAACCCTTACACCACCTGTCCGCCAGCCGGCAGAACCTCCTGCGTCTGACCCTCATCCGTGTGCTCGTACTGGCCGCCCAGGCCGGTTCGGTGGGCCTTGCCTACCGCGCGCAATTGCTGGAACTGCCCTGGCTGGAGCTGTCGGTGACCCTGGCGGTGTCGCTGGTGCTCTGTGTGAGCACCACCCTGCGCCTGCGCGGCCCGTGGCCGGTCACCGAGCTGGAGTATTCGGTGCAGCTGGCCTGCGACCTGGTCATCCACAGCGTGCTGCTCTATTACTCGGGCGGCTCCACCAACCCCTTCGTTTCCTATTACCTGGTGCCGCTGACCATCGCCGCCGCCACCTTGCCCTGGGTCTACACCCTGGTGTTGGCGGGGCTGGCGCTGGCGGCGTACACCCTGCTGCTGGTGTGGTTCCACCCGCTGGAGATGCCGGTGGAGCAGCGCGAGGCGATGCTGATCTACGGCATGTGGCTGAGCTTTGCCCTGGCAGCGGCACTGATCACCTTCTTCGCCGCCCGCATGACCGAGGAGCTGCGCCGCCAGGACCAGCTGCGCGCCGTGCGCCGCGAGGAAAGCATGCGTGACCAGCAGCTGCTGGCCGTGGCCACCCAGGCCGCCGGCGCCGCTCACGAGCTGGGCACCCCGCTGGCGACCATGAGCGTGCTGCTCAAGGAGCTGCGCCAGGAGTACGGCGACAAGCCGGCCCTGCAGGATGACCTGGCGCTGCTGCAGGAGCAGGTGAAGCTGTGCAAGGAAACCCTGCAGCAACTGGTGCGCGCCGCCGAGGCGGACCGCCGCCAGGCCGTGGTGGACCAGACCGCCGTGGAATGGCTGGAGGCGACCCTCAACCGCTGGCACCTGATGCGCCCGGAAGCCACCTACCGCTACCAGTGCCTGGGCGTTGGCCTGGCGCCGCGCCTGCGCCCGCCGGCCGACCTGACCCAGGCCCTGCTGAACCTGCTGAACAACGCTGCCGACGCCTGTCCGGAGAAACTCGACATTCGCCTGGACTGGGACCATCAATGGATGGTGCTGAGCATCCGCGACCAGGGCGCCGGCGTTCCCCTGGCCATCGCCGAGCAACTCGGCCGGCCCTTCTTCACCACCAAGGGCAAGGGATTCGGCCTCGGCCTGTTCCTCAGCCAGGCCAGCGTGACGCGCGCCGGTGGCACGGTGAAGCTGTACAACCACGAAGAGGGCGGTACCCTCACCGAGCTGCGCCTACCCCGCAGCCACGGTGTCGCCTGAGCCCACCACGAGAGGACTCGACATGAGCGAAGAACCCCTGATCGACGGCGAAGAACAGCCCCACCTGCTGCTGGTGGACGACGACGCCACCTTTACCCGCGTCATGGCCCGCGCCATGAGCCGCCGGGGCCTGCGCGTGTCGGTGGCCGGCTCGGCCGACGAGGGCCTGGCCCTGGCCAAGGACGACCTGCCGGACTACGCCGTGCTGGACCTGAAGATGGAAGGCGACTCCGGCCTGGTGCTGCTGCCCAAGCTGCTGGAGCTGGACCCGGACATGCGGGTGGTCATCCTCACCGGCTACTCCAGCATCGCCACCGCTGTGGAGGCCATCAAACGCGGCGCCACCAACTACCTGTGCAAGCCGGCTGACGCCGACGACGTGCTGACCGCGCTGCTGTCCCAGCAGGCCGATGTGGAAAGCCTGGTGCCGGAG
Organism: Pseudomonas sp. FeS53a; assembly: GCF_000931385.1. Lineage (NCBI taxonomy): Bacteria > Pseudomonadati > Pseudomonadota > Gammaproteobacteria > Pseudomonadales > Pseudomonadaceae > Pseudomonas > Pseudomonas sp. FeS53a. The sequence goes on along the minus strand of NZ_JYFT01000060.1, from coordinate 186,538 downwards.
AACCCCATGTCGGTGGACCGCCTGCAGTGGGAGCACATCCAGCGCGTGCTGGCCGAGCACGATGGCAACATCTCCGCCACCGCCCGCGCCCTGGGCATGCACCGCCGCACCCTGCAGCGCAAGCTGCAGAAGCGCCCGGTCCGTCGCTGAGGCCGTACGCGGCGCGCTCCGTAGCCCGGGCTTCAGCCCGGGAGCGGGCGACCAGCCCCGGACTGAAGTCCGGGCTACGCCTACGGCACCGCACCTGCAGGGGCGACTTCAGTCGCCAAGCGGCGCGCAGCGCCGCCGCCCCACAGGCACGGGTTCATCCGCGATCAGGCTTCCCCCCTCAAGCCAAGGGTCGCTCAGGACCCTCCGGTTTTTCTTCCCCTGAAAGCGTCCTGAAAGCCACTGGTGGCCGGGCCTTGGTATTCTTAGCCGCCTAACCAATCCCGCCCAGGCCCGTCATGTTCTCCGTCGTCCAGCAGATCCTCGGCATCACCGCCCCGGTGTTCTCCATGCTGTTCCTTGGCGTGTTACTGCGCCGCCTGGGCTGGATCGACGCTCCCTTCATCGACACCGCCTCCAGCCTGGTCTTCCGCGGCACCATGCCGACCCTGCTGTTCCTCGGCATCATCAAGGCGGACCTGAGCACCGCCCTGCAGCCCGCGCTCATCGCCTACTTCGTCGTGGCCACCCTGGGCTGCTTCGGCCTGGCCTGGCTCTGGGCCCTCTGGCGCTGCCCGGAGGCGGACCGGGGCATCTACACCCAGGGTGCGTTCCGTGGAAACAACGGCATCATCGGCCTCGCCCTGGCCACCAGCATGTACGGCGACTACGGCCTGTCGGTGGGCGGGTTGCTCGGGGGGGTGGTGATCCTCTGCTACAACACCCTGTCGTCCATCGTGCTGACGGTCTACGCACCGGGCATGCGCGCCGATCCCTGGAGCCTGATCAAGGGCGTGTTGAAGAATCCGCTGATCATCGGCGTGCTCGCCGCCATCCCCGTGGCCTACCTGCAACTGCCGCTGCCGGCCTGGCTGATCACCTCCGGCGAGTACTTCGCCCAGATGACCCTGCCGCTGGCGCTGATCTGCATCGGCGGCACCCTGTCGCTGGCGTCCCTGCGCGAGAGCGGCCGCCTGGCCATCAGCTCCAGCCTGATGAAGATGGTCTGGCTGCCGCTGCTGGCCACCGCCGGGGCCTGGGCCCTGGGGTTCCGCCAGGCTGAGCTGGCGATCCTCTTCCTCTACTTCGGCAGCCCCACGGCTGCCGCCAGCTTCGTCATGGCGCGGGCGGTGAACGGCAACCACGCGCTGGCCGCCTCCATCATCGTCATCACCACCCTGGCCGCCGTGGTGACCACCAACATCGGCCTGCTGAGCCTGCAGCTGCTCGGCCTGATCTAGGCCCGGTGCCCCGGCCTGCGGGGCCTTGGGCAAGCTGTATCAAAATGTGAGGCGCTTCCGACTCCTCGGTCCCGCGCGTTGCGTCTTGGCGTGGGGAGGGCTAGCATCGCGGCCTTTGCGCCATTAACGGATTAAACATGCGCGCCGTTTCGCTGCTCAGCCTGCTGCTCCTGGCCCCCCTTGTCTGGGCGGCCGAGCCGTCCGCGACGCTGGAGGGCCCCAGTGCTGGCTGGCGCTACGCCGGCCTGCTCGATCGCAGCGAAAACCCGGCGGTTGCCTACCCGACGCCGCCCATCGACCGGGGCGCACAGCGCAACCGCACCCTCATCGAAGGACGCCTGGCCAACATCGGCCACGTCCGCCCGCAGCACCGCCTGGTGGTCAACGGCAACCCACTGCCGCTCTACACCGATGACGCTGGACGTTTCGTCCGCCCGTACGCGTTCGGTGCCGGCTCCAACAGCGTCGAAGTGGTGTCTGGCGACGGCAAGTCGCTCAAGCGCGTGCAGTTCTACGAAGCCAACACCGGCCGCACCCCGGCGCGCCTGCGCGTGGTGCTCGGCTGGGACGATCCCAAGGCCGAACTCGACCTGCACATCGTCACCCCCGACGGCCAGCACGCCTTCTGGGCCGACCCGGTGATGAGCAACGGCGGCGGCCTGGACACCGACAGCGTCGACGGCCCCGGCCCGGAAATGTTCACCATGGCCGCGCCCCTGCACGGCACCTACCTGGTGTACGTGAACTACTGGGGCAACTACGGCGCCAATGGTTACAACTTCGAAGCCGGCAGCAACCAGAACGAGGTCATCACGTCGCAGATCAGCCTGGTGTTCAACGAGAACACCGTGAACGAGAAGCGTGAGTCCTTCGTCGTGCCCTTGCGGGCCATCGGTGAGCTGGTGCTCGTCAAATCCTTCAACTTCTGATGTCCCGCCGCGTGGATGAACCGGGGTTTTTCACCATGAACCAGAACACCACTCCTGAAAGCGCCCGCACTGCCCTGGCGCGTCACCCGCGCGCTCTGGCCCTCGGCCTGCTGCTGCCGCTGGCGGCCGCCGGCCTGCTGGGGGGCTGCGACAAGCAGGAGCCGCGCGACCTGGCCGAACAGAGCGCCCTGGGGCTGGACCTCAAGCGCCCTGACGCCCTGATCGAAAGCGCCTCCCTCAGCCGCCTGCCCAAGGACATCCTCGCGGTGCCGCTGCTGCGCGACACCCTCACCGAGGACTTCGTCTTCTACTACCAGGACAACGCCGACCGCCTCGGCCTGGCCGGCAGCCTGCGTCGCATCATCTACGAGCACGACCTCAAGCTGCAGGACTCGCTGATCGACGAACTGCTCGACCAGCCTGCCGAAGTCGCGGCCTGGCGGGGTGCCGACGGCAAGCTCAAACACGTGCTGGTGACCCTGCAGCGCGGCGGCCTGGCCCGCGTGCTGGAGCCCCTGGCCCACGCCGCCCTGGACGACACCCAGCTGAGCCAGGTGGGCGAGCTGCGGGTGGACGGCGACAGCGTGCCGCTCTACAGCCTGCGCTACCTGGGCGAGCGCTCGGTGCTGCTGGCCAGCCATGGCGACAAGCTGCTGGTGCTCTCCAGCCCCGGCATGCTGCTGGACGAATCCGGCAAGCTGGCCCGCGCCGAGACCGAGACGGTCGAAGGCCTGATGGCCGGCGATGATCCCTTCCCCGAGCGCTTCGGCCTCAAGGCCCGTGGCCAGGAGCAGCAGCGCATCGCCCTGGGCGGTGAATTCCTCGCCTTCGGCTACCAGCGCTTCCTGCCCAGCTTCGCCGGCCTGCGCTTCGAGATGGACGACAAGGGCTGGCGCAGCTACGTCGCCCTCAACGAGGTGGACGACCAGGCCAAGTTCGACTTCAAGCCCGTGTGGCAGGCCATGCCCATGGGCGCCAGCGCCTGCGTCGCGCTGCCCGTGGCGCCGGGCGTGAATGCCCGCCTGCTGGACCGCGTCGGTGCCGGCAAGGAGGTCACCGAACAGCTCGGCAAGCGCCTCGGCACCACCGCCGGCCTGTGCTGGTACGCCGACTCACGCCTGCATTCGCCGCTGCTGGTCGCCCACCTCGACGAGGCGGCCTCCGGCCAGATGGACCCGGCCATCGAAGGCCTGTTCGGCTCGGTGATCGGTGCCTTCGAACCCTATGCCGAAGGCGGCCGCTTCCCGCTGGAGAGCCAGACCCGTGGCGCCGCCCGCATCTGGGCCCGCGACGTCGGCTCCAACTTCGGCCAGTACCCCGCATCCCAGAGCGCCAACCCCGATGCCCTGGCCTCCCGTGGCTACTTCCACGTGAGCCTGGCGCGCCATGGCGACACCCTGCTGTTCTCCCTGGACGACAAGCTGGTGACCAAGGGCCTGGATACCCTCGACAAGCGCTTCCCGCCCCTGGGCGAGACCCTGCCCAAGGACGCCCTGGTGCCGGCCTACCTGGCCCCCGAAGGCCTGGCCAAGCTGCTGGAGCGGGAAACCCTCGACAGCCTGCCGAGCAACGACGAGCCGGTGTTCCGCAACGCCGCCGAAGCCCACCTGCTGCCCAAGCTGCGGGCCCTCGGTGGCCACGGCAAGTACGCCCTGGCACTGCCGGCCGACACCCAGGCCAGCGACCCGTGGGAATGGCTGCCCCTGGAATGGCGCTCCCTGTGATCCGTCGCCTGCCGTTCGGGCTGGCCGCGCTGCTGATGGCGTGGAGCCTGGTGCTGCGCGCCGACGAAACGGTGGGGCTCGACCCCGAGCAGTCTCAGGTGTTCCGCGCCTGGTTCGTGCGCATCGCCCAGGAGCAGCTGCGCCAGGGCCCGAGCCCGCGCTGGCACCAGCAGGATTGCGCCGGCCTGGTGCGCTTCGCTGCCAACGAGGCGCTCAAGGTCCACGACGCCAAGTGGCTGCGCGCCAATGGCCTGTCCAATCGCTACCTGCCGCCGGAGCTGGAGCTGAGCGACGCCCAGCGCCAGCTCGCGCAGAACTGGCAGCAGGGCGGTGGCAAGGTCGGCCCCTACGTCAACGCCATCAAACTCATTCAGCACAACAGCCGGTTCGCCGGCCGCGACCTCAACCAGGCCCGTCCCGGCGACCTGATCTTCTTCGACCAGGGTGATGACCAGCACCTGATGATCTGGATGGGGCGGGAAATCGCCTACCACACCGGCACCAGCACCCCGACCGATAACGGCATGCGCTCCGTCAGCCTGCAACAACTCATGAAATGGAAGGACACCCGATGGATCCCCGACGAATCCAACCCCAACTTTATCGGCATCTATCGACTGAACTTCCTCGCCCGATGAACGCCAGCCCCCTGCGCCGTGCGGCGCGCCTGTCAGCTGCCGCGCTGATGGCGCTGGTGCTGCCCCTGGCCCTGCCGGCGCTTACCCAGGCCGAGGACGAGGTGCCGGCCAGCGGCTACACGCCCCTGGCGGGCGAGTCTTTCTTCCTGCTCTCCGACAGCAGCTTCGCCACCGATGAAGTGGCCCAGGTGCGCCTGGAGGCTCCCGGCCGCGACTACCGTCGCTACCGGATGGAGGAGTACGGCGGCGTCGACATCCGCGTGTACCGCATCGAGAACCCCCTCGACTTCCTCAAGCGGCAGAAGAACCTGCACCGCGTGAGCACCGAGGGCGACTTCAAGGGCGAGGGCCTGTCCAACACCCTGGCCTACCTCTGGGACAACTGGTACCGCAAGTCGCGTCGGGTGATGCAGCGGGCCTTCTCCTACGAGTCGCGCAAGCAGGTCACCGAAGAAGCCCCCGAACTGAGCATGGGCGAGGCCATCCGCCAGCCCACCGAGTTCACCCCGCAGGTGCAGTACGCACCGCTCAAGGGCATGCCGATGGTGGCGCAGTTCCGCTACCCGCTGTGGCAGGCCAAGCCCATCGAACCGCCGAAGGGCGTCGAGCTGGCCGGCTCCTCCAGCCAGTTCACCAGCACCCAGCCGGGCAACGTCTACATCCCCCTCGGCAAGCTCAAGCCCGGCCTGTACCTGACCGAAGCCATCGTCGGCAAGTACCGCGCCACCACCGTGGTGTTCGTCTCCAACACCGTGGCCGTGAGCAAGATCGCCGGCGGTGAGCTGCTGGTGTGGACCGCCCGCAAGCACGAAGGCACGCCGGTGGCCGATGCCAAGGTGCTGTGGAGCGACGGCCTGGGCGTGATGACCAGCGGCACCACCGATGCCCAGGGCCTGCTGCGCCTCGGCCACGGCAGCCCCGAGCGCTCCTACGTGCTGGGCGAGGACGCCGAAGGCGGCGTGTTCGTCTCCGAGAACTTCTATTACGACAGCGAGATCTACGACACCAAGCTCTACGCCTTCACCGACCGCCCGCTGTACCGCCCGGGCGACTGGGTCGAGGTGAAGATCGTCGGCCGCGAATTCAAGAACGCCCGCGACTCGGTCGCCCCCACCGCCGCGCCGCTGAAACTCAGCGTGCTCGACGCCAACGGCACCGAGCTGCAGACCCTGGACCTGGCGCTGGACGGCCAGTCCGGCACCCAGAGTCGCTTCCAGCTGCCGCGCAACGCCGTGGCCGGTGGCTATGAACTGCGCTTCCGCTACCGCGACCAGATCTACAGCAGCGCCTTCCGCGTGGCCGAGTACATCAAGCCGCACTTCGAAGTGTCGCTGGACCTGGCCAAGCCGGACTTCCGCACCGGCGAACCGGTCAAGGGCGCCCTGGTGCTGCTCTACCCGGACGGCAAGCCGGTGGCCAACGCCCGCCTGCAACTGAGCCTGCGCGCCCAGCAGCTGTCGATGATCGACAACGAACTGCAGTACCTCGGGCAGTTCCCGGTGGAGCTGGAGAGCACCGAGCTCACCACCGACGCCCAGGGCCGTGCCGAACTCAACTTGCCGGCCGCCGAGAAGCCCAGCCGCTACCTGCTCACCGTGTTCGCCAGCGACGGCGCCGCCTACCGCGTGCGCACCAGCAAGGAGATCCTCATCGAGCGCGGCGCCGCCCGCTACGCCCTCACCGCGCCGCAGCGCTTCAGCAGCGCCGGTGAGTCGGTGCACTTCAGCTTCCGCAGCGAGCGCCCGAGCGACCTCAAGCCAGCCCGCTACGACTGGGTCCGCCTGGAAGACCAGAGCACCCAGGGTGGCACCCTGGCCGGCGGCAGCGACGGCTTCGACCTGAAGTTCGAGCGCCCCGGCACTTACAGCATCACCCTGAAGGACGACAAGGGCCTGATCCTCGGCGCCACCGGCCACTCGGTCAGCGGCGACGGCGTGAAGTCCGTGGCCGGCACCATCGAGATCGTCCTCGACAAGGCCGAGTACAAGGCCGGCGAGGAAGCCCTGGCGCTGATCACCTTCCCCGAGCCGGTGAGCGATGCCCTGCTGACCCTGGAGCGCGACAAGGTGGAAGCCACCGCACTGCTGTCCAAGGGCGGCGACTGGCTGAAGCTGGAGCGCCTCTCCGACACCCAGTACCGCGCGCGCATCCCGGTGGGCAAGACCTTCTCGCCCAACATCACCTTCTCCGCGCTGTACACCCGTGGCGGCGACTACAGCTTCCAGAACGCCGGCATCAAGGTGGCCACGCCGCAGATCGACATCGAGGTGGTGGCCGACAAGGAAGTGGCCCGCCCGGGTGACACCGTCACCGTCGAGCTGACCACCCGCTACGAAGGCAAGCCCACCGCCTCGCGCCTCACCGTCAGCGTGGTGGACGAGATGATCTACGCGCTGCAGCCGGAGATCGCCCCGGGCATCGACCAGTTCTTCTACCACCCGCGCCGCAACAACGTGCGCACCAGCGCCAGCCTCTCGTTCATCGCCTACGACCTGGCCCTGCCCGGCAGCGCCACCGCGCCCGGCCGCGCCAACCGCAGCGACCGTGGCGTGAAGGTGCTGGAGCGTCCGCGCCGCGAGGACGTGGACACCGCCGCCTGGCAGCCGGACCTGGTCACCGACGCCAACGGCAAGGTGCGCTTCAGCTTCCGCGTGCCGGACTCCCTGACCCGCTGGCGCATCACTGCACGGGCCATGAACGCCGATGGCCAGGTGGGCCAGAAGCGCCAGTTCGTGCGCTCCGAGAAGCCGCTGTACCTCAAGTGGAGCGGCCCCACCAGCTTCCGCAAGGGCGACCGCCCGACCCTCGGCCTGTTCGCCTTCAACCAGGGCGAAGCCGGTTCCAAGGCCGAGCTGGTGACCCGTTACGCCGGCCAGGAACAGCGCACCACGGTGGAACTGGCCAAGGGCATCAACTACCTGCCGCTGACGGTTCCGGCCGTGGCCGAAGGGGACTTCCACGCCGAACTGGTGCGTGACGGCCAGGCCGTCGATGCCCTCGACGTGGCCCTGCACCTGGCCGCCGACGGTTGGCCGAGTGCCCAGAGCAAGAGCCTGGTGGCCTACGCCGGCAAGACCGAGCTGGGCCTGCCGGCCGATGCCAGCGCCATCCGCCTGCGCCAGGACGACAACGGCCAGGCCCTGTTCCGTGGCGCCCTCGACGACCTGCTCGCCTACCCCTATGGCGGCGTCGAGCAGACCGCCAGCCGCCTGCTGCCGCTGGCCGTGGCCTACCCGACCCTGGCCCAGGGCGAGCGCCGCGTGAGCGACCGCCTGCGCCTGGTCATGCAGACCGGTCGCCTGCGCCTGGTGCAGATGGCCGGCCCGGAAGCGGTGTTCACCTGGTGGGGCGACGAGGCCGATGCCGACGCCTTCCTCACCGCCTACGCCTACTACGCCGACTGGTACACCAGCCGTGCCCTGGAGGTTCAACTGCCGCCGGACCACTGGCAGCGCGTGCTGGACACCTACGCCGCCCAGGCCCCCAACACCCCGCTGCTGCAGCGTGCCCTGGTGCTGGCCTTCGCCCGCGACATGGGCCTGCCGGTGAACACCCTGATGGAAGGCCTGATGGCCGACCTGGCCGCCGCCGGCGACGGCGAGAACGTGCCCGAGGTGGACGACGGCCGCGCCAGCCTGGTGATGGCCGCACCGGAGTCGTCCCTCGGCCTGGCGGCTGCCCGCGTGCTCACTGCCGGTCTCGCCCGTCAGCTGCAAGTCCGCGTGCCGGCAGCGCTGGACGCCCAGCTGGGTGCTGCCCGCGAGCGCCTGTCCGCCAGCCAGCAGCCCTTCGCCGAAGCCCTCGGCCTGTACCTCAATGGAGCCGACCCGGTGCGTGCGGCTGCCCTGCTCAAGCGCCTGGCGCCGGGGCAGTCCACCGTCGAGCGCGCCCTGGCCCTGACCTGGCTGCAGCGCAGCCTGGACAAGGCCGGCCCGGACCTGGCCATCGCCCCGCAAGGCGACTGGCAGGCCCGCGAAGGCGACAGCGGCGAACGCTACTGGCAGTGGCATGGCCAGGGTGTGCCCGCCACCCTCGACCTGCCGACCGACCTGGCCCACCCGGTGGACGTGCGCCTGGATTACCAGAGCGCCCAGGCTGCCGGCGCGGGTGCCGCACTGCCGGTGGAGATCAGCCGCCGCCTGCTGCGCCTGGTACCGGGCAGCGAGCCCTTCACCTTCAAGGCCGAAGAGGCCAAGCCCGGTGACATCTCCAGCGACGCCCTCTACCTGGACGAAGTGGTGCTGAGCGCCCAGGCCGGCCGCGCCCTGCGCTACGGCCTGCTGGAAGTGCCGCTGCCGCCCGGTGCCGATGTCGAGCGCACCACCTGGGGCATCCAGGTTTCCGGCCTGGAAGGCGAGGAAGCCTCCGCACTGGAGAAGGCCCGCAACGAGCCGGGGCAGATGGTCTACGCCGTCCCGGTGGATCGCCTGGAGGGTGCCCTGGTGCTGCGTCACCTGGTGCGCTTCTCGCAAAAAGGCGAGTTCCAGCTGCCGCCGGCGCGCTACGTCCGCCTCTACGCGCCGCAGGAGCAGGCGCTGGAGAGCGAACCGGCGCTGGGACAGATCAAGGTCGATTGAGATTGACCAGGGGCCTGCGCGTGGCCGCTGCGCTGCTGGCGCTGGCGGCCCTCCCGGTGGGGGCCGCCGAGGCGCCCCTCGCCCTGGCCTGGCGCACCCCGGTCGGTAACGAACTGCTCGAACTGGACCGCAGCCGCGTGCTGGCGCGCGGTCCCTTGCCCGCCGAGCGCCAGGCGCCCCTGGGCAGCCTGTGGAAACTCTTCGTCTATGCCTACCTGGTGGACCGGCAACAGCCGGACCCTGGCTACCAGTGCCTCGGCCACGACCGTGACGAGGTGTATTGCTGCAACCCCGGCGAACGCATCGACCGTGACCAGGCCCTGGTGAAATCCTGCGGCCTGTATTTCGACCCGGCACGCCTCGGGGTGACCCCGGATGACTGGTCCCGTTACTGGCAGGCACGCAGTGCCCCGGCCTGGCTGCAACGCCTTGATGCGCTGAAGCCCGAGGCGCGGGTCCCGGTGGCCGACCTGCTGGCCCAGCTGCAGACCCTGCCGGCCCAGGACGAGGCCCGCCGCGTGCTGCTCGATGTACCGCTCCAGGCCCGTGATGCCGGCGTGCTCGCCGCCCTGGGCGCGCGCCTGCGGGTGAAGACCTGGAGCTGGCTCGCCGACGCCGATCCCCAGGCCCGCCAGGGCGGCTTCGCCGGCTGGCTGAACGACGGCACGCCGGTCTGGGCCGGCGGCCCCGGCACCAGCCAGCGCGTTCTCGGGCAGTACGCCGAGGTGCTCGAACGCACGTTGCCGGTGAGCTGGCCTCGCGACCCGGGCAGCTGCGTGGAGGTGCGGCTGTTCAGCCGCTATCCGCTGCGCGAGGTGAGCCTCGCCGGCCAGTCCACGCCTGTGGCGCCCGGTGCCCTGCGCGGGCGCTACCAGGTGCTGTTCGAGAACGGCAACCGCCTGGACATTGAAAGCCAGGGCGAGCTCTTCCTCGAACGCCGTGACGATGGCCTGGCGCTGACCGCTCACCTGGAGCGCGAGGACTACGTGGCCCGCGTGCTCGACCGCGAGGCGGCACCCGAACCCGCCGAGGCCGCCAAGGCCCTGGCCGTGGCAGTGCGGACCTACCTGGTGCAGAACGCCGTGCGCCGCGGCGAGTGCCTGGTCATCGACGACAGCAGTTCCAGCCAGCGGGTTGCCCCCCGCCCGGCTTCCGCTGCCAGCCGCACCATCGCCGCCTGGACTGCCGACCTGGTGCTGGCCGGCAGCACGGTGACCTACCACAGCGAGCGCGCCGGCCCGGATCGCCTGTCCTGGCAGCAGGCCGTGACGGAGGCCAAGGAGGGCGTGCGCTACGACAGCATCCTCGCCCGTGCCTTCCCCCGCGCCAGCCTCAGCCGCTGGGACAAGCCCGTGGCGGCCTGCCAGGCCCTGCCCAACGCCGAGGACTGGCTGCGCCGCCAGCGCCGCGAGTGGCGCCCGGTGCTGGATGCCGAGCCGGGCTACGCTGAAATCCCGCAGTTCTCGGTGTGCCGCCTGGCCTCCGGCCGACCTCATGTCGACCGCGAGCGGCGGCGCATCTTCGTGCGCGGCCTGTTTTCCCTGCAGGACCGCCTCGACCTGACCCACGAATACCTGCACCTGGCCTTCGAAGCCCACCCCAACGGCCAGGACGAAGCCTACGTCGAGCGGCTCGCCCGCCAACTGCTACTGGAATGATCCCCATGCGCTGCGCCTCCCTTGCTTCCCTGTTCCTGGCCCTGACGCCGCTGCTCGCCAGCGCCGAGGTGCGACTCGACACGCCGCGCGGTGGCTGGCGCGAAGGCGCCGGCTCGGGCGAGCACTTCATGCAGGAGGTCAACTACCCGGCCTCCTCGGTCAACACCGCGTCGGACCAGGCCGATACCGCGCTGATCAAGGGCGCGATCACCGGCATGCCGAAAGCGGCCAGCGGCCCCGGAACCCTGGTGGTCAACGGCGTGAGCATGCCGCTGAAGGTGGACGAGGACGGCAGCTTCCAGCGGCCCTTCGTGTTCCCCTCCGGCAGCAACAGCGTCGAAGTGCGCAGCCCGGACGGCAAGCAATCCCACCGCGTGCAGTTCTACAGCCGGGCCAAGGGCGGCGTACCGGCGCGCATGCGCGTGGTGCTCTCCTGGGATGCCGACAACACCGACCTGGACCTGCACCTGGTGACGCCGGATGGCGCCCACATCTGGTACGGCGACCGCAGCGCCCCCAACGGCACGGCGCTGGACGTTGACGTGACCACCGGCTACGGCCCGGAAATGATCGCCAGCCCGACCCCGCTCAAGGGGCAGTACCTGGTGTACGTGAACTACTACGGCGGCGGTTACTACGGCAGCGACGACGGCACCGAAGGCCCTGCCCAGCCGCTGATCACCGCCCAGGTGACGGTCATCACCGAGGAAGGCACACCGAGCGAGAAGCAGGAAAACTTCATCGTGCCCATGCGCCAGCCGGGCGAACTCACCCTGGTGAAGAGCTTCAGCTACCCCTGATCGGTTCTTTGGGCTGAGCCTCGGCGCATGCTGGGGCGCCTGGGGCGGTGGATCGATGGTGCGCGAACCGCCCTACGCGTCGTATGAGCGCCGAGCGGTGCGCACGACGTTGGCCTGGTGAGCGGGGTTTGATGCGGTTCGCGGGCTCACCACATCCTACGGGTGAAGGCGTGCCGGCGGCTGGGGCTTATCGGTCGCTCTCCCTCAAGATCTGCCAGCCCTCGCGGGAACCGAAGGGGGGCCGGGCGGCGTTCCGCTTCAGCCCACCATCGAAGCCGCTGACAGCTCCGTTGGTGGATGGAAACAGCGCCATCCCCCTACGCTTTTCCCACCCATCGTTCCGGCGTCAGCCCTGCGGGTTGGCCTGCCAGGCGTCGACCACTTCCTGGGCGGCGCGGAAGGCGTCGATGGCGGCCGGTACGCCGGCGTACACCGCGCAGTGCAGCAGCGCCTCGCGGATTTCCTCCACGCTGCAGCCATTGTTCAAGGCCCCGCGCACGTGGCCTTTCAGCTCCTGGGGGCACTTCAGGGCGGTGAGGGCGGCGAGGGTGATGAGGCTGCGGGTCTTGCGGTCGAGCCCTTCGCGGTTCCACACGCCGCCCCAGGCGTGTTCGTTGACGAAGTCCTGCAGGGGCTGGGTGAATTCGGTGGCATTGCCCTGGGCGCGGTCGACGAAGGCGTCGCCCATCACTTCGCGGCGGACCTGGACGCCGGGTTTGCGTGCGTCGCTCATGGTGATTCTCCAGTCAGTCGAGGGATTCCAGCCGCACCGGGGCCACGCCGCTGCGCAGCATGTCCAGCGCTTCGGCGGCGCGGCGCGAGAGGTCGATGAGGCGGCCGCGCGTGTGGGGGCCGCGGTCGTTGATGCGCACCACGACGCTGCGGTCGTTGTTCAGGTTGGTGACTTTCACCCGGGTGCCGAAGGGCAGGGTGCGGTGGGCGGCGGTGAGGGCGTTCTGGTCGAAGCGCTCGCCGCTGGCGGTGCGCTTGCCGTGGTGGCGTGCGCCGTAGTACGAGGCTTCGCCGTCCTCACGGTAGGTGCCGCCGGTTTCACCGGAAAAGAAGCCGGGGGTGCTGCAGCCGGCCAGCAGGGCCAGGCCGGCCAATAGCGGAAGTGAGCTGAGGGATCGCCACATCAGGACGTCTCCAGGAAGCGGTTGACCGGTGCTTGTGCGCAGCGTCGGGCTTCCTGACGCTGCACCGGGTCAACCGGGAATCCCGTTCCGGCCCTCCCTGGCCGGTCGTTCGCCGGGCCAACCCATGGGTTGGCCAGTCCGGCTCACCCTTCGAGTTTTTTCTTCAGCAGTTCGTTCACTTGCCCCGGATTGGCCTTGCCCTTGGAGGCTTTCATGGCCTGGCCGACGAAGAAGCCGAACATCTTGCCGCGCTTGGCTTCGTCGCTGGCGCGGTACTGCTCGACCTGCTCGGCGTTGGCGGCGAGGACTTCGTCGAGCATGGCTTCGATGGCACCGGAATCGGTGACCTGCTTGAGGCCCTTCTTCTCGATGATCGCGTCGGCGCTGCCTTCACCGGCGGCCATGGCTTCGAAGACCATCTTGGCGATCTTGCCGGAGATGGTGTTGTCCTTGATGCGCAGGATCATGCCGCCCAGGTGCTCGGCGGAAACGGGCGATTGCTCGATCTCCAGGCCGTCCTTGTTGAGCAGGCTGGAGAGCTCGCCCATCACCCAGTTGGCGGCCAGCTTGGCGTCGCCGCAGGTGCGCTGCACGGCCTCGAAGTAGTCGGCCATCTCGCGGCTGGCGGAGAGCACGCTGGCGTCGTAGGCGGAGAGGCCGAACTGGCTCTCGAAACGCTCGCGCTTCTGCACCGGCAGCTCCGGCAGCTGGGCGCGCACTTCGTCGAGGAAGCTCTGCTCGATCACCACCGGCAGCAGGTCGGGGCAGGGGAAGTAGCGGTAGTCGTTGGCTTCTTCCTTGCTGCGCATGGAGCGGGTTTTGTTGGCTGCCACGTCGTAGAGCACGGTTTCCTGGACGATCTTGCGGCCGGATTCCAGCTCGTCGATCTGCCACTCGATCTCGGCGTTGATGGCGCGCTCGATGAACTTGAACGAGTTGACGTTCTTGATCTCGCGGCGGGTGCCGAACTCGGCCTGGCCCTTGGGGCGCACCGAGACGTTGCAGTCGCAGCGCAGGGAGCCTTCGGCCATGTTGCCGTCGCAGATGCCGAGGTAGCGCACCAGGGCGTGGATGGCCTTGGCGTAGGCGACGGCTTCCTTGGCGCTGCGCATCTCCGGCTCGGAGACGATCTCCAGCAGCGGGGTGCCGGCACGGTTCAGGTCGATGCCGCTCATGCCGTGGAAGTCTTCGTGCAGGCTCTTGCCGGCGTCCTCTTCCAGGTGCGCACGGGTGATGCCGATGCGGCGGACGGTGCCGTCTTCCAGGGTGATGTCCAGGTGGCCCTTGCCGACGATGGGCAGGTCCATCTGGCTGGTCTGGTAGCCCTTGGGCAGGTCCGGGTAGAAGTAGTTCTTGCGGGCGAAGACGTTGCGCGCGCCGATCTCGGCGTCGATGGCCAGGCCGAACTTGAGCGCCATGCGCACGGCTTCCGCGTTGAGCACCGGCAGGGTGCCGGGCATGCCCAGGTCAACCAGGCTGGCCTGGGTGTTGGGCTCGGCGCCGAAGGTGGTGGCGCTGGCGGAGAAGATCTTCGATTGGGTGCTGAGCTGTGCGTGGATTTCCAGCCCGATCACGGTTTCCCATTGCATGTGTGTCGTCCTCAGAATCCGGCCGGGGCCTGTTTGTGCCAGTCGGTGACCTGCTGGTACTGGTGGGCCACGTTGAGCAGGCGGCCTTCCTGGAAGTAGGGCGCAAGCAGCTGCACGCCTACCGGCAGGCCGTCGACGAAGCCGGCGGGCATGGACAGCCCCGGCAGGCCGGCGAGGTTGGCGGTGATGGTGTAGATGTCTTCCAGGTACTCGGCGACGGGGTCGTTGTTCTTCGCGCCCAGTTTCCAGGCCGGGTTGGGCGTGGTCGGGCCGAGGATGACGTCGACATCGGCGAAGGCCGCGACGAAGTCGTTCTTGATCAGGCGGCGGATCTTCTGGGCCTTGAGGTAGTAGGCGTCGTAGTAGCCGGCGGACAGGGCGTAGGTGCCGACCATGATGCGGCGCTTCACTTCGCTGCCGAAGCCTTCGGCGCGGGAGCGCTTGTACAGGTCCATCAGGTCCTTGGGGTCTTCGCAGCGGTGGCCGAAGCGCACGCCGTCGAAGCGCGACAGGTTGGAGCTGGCCTCGGCCGGGGCGATGACGTAGTAGGCCGGGATGGCGTGCTGCATGTTGGGCAGCGAGATGTCCTTGACGGTGGCACCGAGCTTCTTCAGCTCTTCCACCACGGCCATCACCGCTGCGCCGATGCGCGCGTCGAGGCCGGCACCGAAGTACTCCTTCGGCAGGCCGATGCGCAGGCCGGCCAGGGGCTGGGCGAGGGCGGCGAGGTAGTCGTCCACCGGGGCGTCGACGCAGGTGCTGTCCTTCGGGTCGAAACCGGCGATGGCGCCGAGCATCAGGGCGCAGTCCTCGGCGGTGCGGGCCAGCGGGCCGCCCTGGTCGAGGCTGGAGGCGTAGGCCACCATGCCCCAGCGCGAGACGCGGCCGTAGGTGGGCTTGATGCCGGTGAGGTTGGTGAAGGCGGCGGGCTGGCGGATCGAGCCGCCGGTGTCGGTGCCGGTGGCGGCGGGCACCAGGCGCGCGGCGACGGCGGCGGCGGAGCCACCGGAGGAGCCGCCGGGCACGCGGTCCAGCGCCCAGGGGTTCTTCACCGGGCCGTAGTGGCTGGATTCGTTGGCGGAGCCCATGGCGAACTCGTCCATGTTCAGCTTGCCGAGGGTGACGGCGCCGGCGGCCTTGAGCTTCGCGACCACGGTGGCGTCATAGGGCGCCTTGAAGTTGTCGAGCATCTTCGAGCCGCAGCTGGTGCGCACGTCGAGGGTGCAGAACAGGTCCTTGTGGGCGATCGGCGCGCCGAGCAGGGCGCCGTTCTCGCCGGCGGCGCGACGGGCGTCGGCGGCACGCGCCTGTTCCAGGGCCTGGTCGGCGGTGACGGTGATGAAGCTGTTGAGCTGCGGGTCGAGGGCCTGGATGCGCGCCAGCAGGGCGCTGCTCAGCTCCTCGGAGGAGAATCCCTTGGCGGCCAGTGCGCGGGCGATCTCGGCCAGGGTCAATTGATGCATGGGGTAACCCTTTCCTTAGTCGATGACTTTGGGGACGAGGTAGAGGCCGTTCTCGACGGCCGGTGCGATGGCCTGGTAGGCGTCGCGGTGGTTCTCCTCGGTCACCTCGTCAGCGCGCAGGCGCTGGGTGGCTTCGAGGGGGTGGGCCAGCGGCTCGACGCCGTCGGTGTCCACGGCCTGCATCGCATCGATCAGGCCGAGGATGTTGTTCAGGGTCTCGGTGGTACGCGGGATATCGCCTTCGTTCAGGCCCAGTCGGGCCAGGCGGGCGATGTTTTCCACGTCGGAGCGTTCAAGCGCCATCGGGTTCTCCAACTGAAAATGCGGTGGCCGCCGGGGGCATCCGACCGGGTGGGAGGAGGGTCGGGAACGGTACCGCGAACGGGCGGTCAAAGGCCGCGATGATGGGCCCGGAGGCCCAGAAAAACCGGCAATTTAGCACAACGCCTGCCTTGCCCAAAATCCCTGCCGTTGTTAGAGTTTGCCGCACTTTTTTACCCACGCGTTGCCTAGGGTCCCTCTCCCATGTTCAAGAAACTGCGTGGCATGTTTTCCAGTGATCTGTCGATCGACCTGGGCACTGCCAATACCCTTATTTATGTGCGCGAACGCGGCATCGTCCTGAACGAGCCGTCCGTGGTCGCGATCCGCAACCACGGCAACCAGAAGAGCGTCGTGGCCGTCGGTACCGAAGCCAAGCGCATGCTCGGTCGTACTCCCGGCAATATTTCCGCCATCCGCCCGATGAAAGACGGCGTGATCGCTGACTTCAGCGTCTGCGAGAAGATGCTGCAGTACTTCATCAACAAGGTTCACGAGAACAGCTTCCTGCAGCCCAGCCCCCGTGTGCTGATCTGCGTGCCGTGCAAGTCGACCCAGGTCGAGCGCCGTGCCATCCGTGAATCCGCCCTGGGCGCCGGTGCCCGCGAAGTGTTCCTCATCGAAGAACCCATGGCTGCGGCCATCGGTGCCGGCCTGCCGGTCGAGGAAGCCCGTGGTTCCATGGTCGTCGACATCGGCGGCGGCACCACCGAGATCGCCCTGATCTCCCTGAACGGCGTGGTCTATGCCGAATCCGTACGCGTGGGCGGCGACCGTTTCGACGAGTCCATCGTCACCTACGTGCGCCGCAACTACGGCAGCCTGATCGGCGAATCCACCGCCGAGCGCATCAAGCAGGAAATCGGCACCGCCTTCCCCGGTGGCGAAGTCCGCGAGATCGACGTCCGTGGCCGCAACCTGGCCGAAGGCGTACCGCGCAGCTTCACCCTGAACTCCAATGAAGTGCTCGAAGCGCTGCAGGAATCCCTGGCGACCATCGTCCAGGCGGTCAAGAGCGCGCTGGAGCAATCCCCGCCGGAACTGGCGTCCGACATCGCCGAGCGTGGTCTGGTGCTCACCGGCGGTGGCGCCCTGCTACGTGACCTGGACAAGCTGCTCTCCCAGGAAACCGGCCTGCCGGTGATCGTCGCCGAGGACCCGCTGACCTGCGTGGCCCGTGGCGGCGGCCGTGCCCTGGAAATGATGGATCGCCACGCGATGGACCTGCTCTCCACCGAGTAAGGTCGGAGAGCCCATTCGCCTTAGGAGCGGCCCATCAAACCGCTATTCGCCAAGGGACCCTCGCTCGGCGTGCGCCTGCTGGCGTTCGCCGTGCTGTCCGCTGCCCTGATGGTGGTGGACGCCCGCTTCGAGACCCTCAAGCCCGTTCGCAGCCAGCTGGGATCGGTCCTCACGCCCTTCTACTGGCTGGCGGACCTGCCCGTGCGCGTGTGGGACGGCATCAGTGACCAGTTCACCAGCCGCAGCGTGCTCATCGCCGAGAACGAGAAACTCAAGGCCGAGGCCCTGCTGATGCAGCGCCGGCTGCAGAAGCTGGCGGCCCTCACCGAGCAGAACGTGCGCCTGCGCGAGCTGCTCAACTCGTCCGCCCTGGTGGACGAGAAGGTGCTGGTGGGCGAGCTGATCGGCGTCGACCCCAACCCCTTCACCCACCGCATCCTCATCGACAAGGGCGAGAAGGATGGCGTGTTCCTCGGCCAGCCGGTGCTCGACGCCCGTGGCCTGATGGGGCAGGTGGTGGAAGTCATGCCCTACACCTCCCGCGTGCTGCTGCTCACCGACACAACCCACAGCATCCCGGTGCAGGTGAACCGCAACGGCCTGCGCGCCATCGCCAGCGGCACCGGTAACCCGGAGCGCCTGGAACTGCGCCATGTGGCCGATACCGCCGACATCAAGGAAGGCGACCTGCTGGTGAGTTCCGGCATGGGCCAGCGCTTCCCCGCCGGCTACCCGGTGGCGACGGTCAAGGAAGTCATCCACGACTCCGGCCAGCCCTTCGCCATCGTCCGCGCGGTGCCCACCGCTGCTCTCAACCGCAGCCGCTACGTGCTGCTGGTATTCACTGACACCCGGAGCCCCGAGGAGCGTGCCAATGCCGCTGCCGAGGCCCAGGAAGCCGCCGACCGCGAGGCCGCCAGCAAGGCCGCCCAGCCCCAGGGCGCTGCACAGCCGGCACCGGCTGCGACGCCTGCTGCATCCCCGGCACCTGCAGCCGCGCCCGCTGCGCCTGCCCAGGCGGCTCCCGCTTCCCGAGGCAACCACTGATGGCCACTGCGCGCCCCCGCAATGGCTGGGTGATCGGCTTCAGCCTGCTGGTCTCCCTGCTGCTCAGCGTCGCGCCGATGCCCAGCTTCATGGAGGTCGGTCGCCCGCTGTGGCCCGCCCTGCTGCTGACCTACTGGACCCTGGCGCTGCCCCAGCGCGTGGGCATGACCACCGCCTGGATCGTCGGCATCGCCCAGGACGTGCTCTACGGCTCGCTGCTGGGGCAGAACGCCCTGGTGCTGGCCCTGGTCACCTTCCTCGTGCTCAATCTGCACCAGCGCCTGCGCATGTTCCCCATGTGGCAACAGAGCCTGGTGCTGATGGTGGTCTTCGGCCTGGCGCAACTGGTGCAGCTCTGGCTCAACGCCCTCACCGGCAACCGCCCGCCGACCCTCTTGTTCCTCCTGCCCGCCCTGGTGAGCGGGCTGCTCTGGCCCTGGGTCTTCGCCGCCATGCGCGGCCTGAGTCGGCGCCTCAACGTCCACTGATCGCCTTGCGGCCATGCCGCGGGGTCTTCTCGACATGGAGAAGTCTGCATGGCCACGCTCCACCTGGCCTCCGGATCGCCCCGCCGCCGCGAACTGCTGGCGCAGATCGGCGTTCCCTTCCAGACCCTGGGCGCCCCCATCGATGAAACCCCGCTGCCCGGTGAATCCGCGCCGGCCTACGTCGAGCGCCTGGCACGGGAAAAGGCTGCTGCCGGCCTGGCTGCGCTGGGCGCTGCGAGCGACGGCCACTGCGTACTGGGTGCCGACACCGCCGTGGTGCTGGACGGTCGCATCCTCGGCAAGCCCCTGGATCGTGACGACGCCCTGGCCATGCTGGCCGCGCTCTCCGGGCGCGAACACCAGGTGCTCACCGCCGTAGCCCTGGCCGACCGCTCCCGCTGCGTCTCCCGGCTGGTGACCAGCCGGGTGCGCTTCCGTGACATCTCCCTGGCCGAGCGCGAGGCCTACTGGGCCAGCGGCGAGCCCACCGACAAGGCCGGCGGCTATGCCATCCAGGGCCTGGGCGCGGTCTTCGTCGCCGATCTGCAGGGCAGCTATTCCGCCGTGGTCGGGCTACCGTTGCTGGAAACGGCGGAACTACTCGGGCAGTTCGGCATTCCTTGTTGGCAGCGCCTCAGGTAGGTTTTCAGCATGAGCGAAGAAATCCTGATCAATATCACGCCGATGGAATCGCGCGTGGCGGTGGTGGAAAACGGCGTGCTGCAGGAAGTGCACGTCGAGCGGACCCAGCGTCGCGGCATCGTCGGCAACATCTACAAGGGCAAGGTGGTGCGCGTGCTGCCGGGCATGCAGGCGGCGTTCGTCGACATCGGCCTGGACCGCGCCGCCTTCATCCACGCCTCGGAAATCTCCACCCGCGAAGGCAGCGCAGTGGAGAACATCACCGCGCTGGTGCATGAAGGGCAGAGCCTGGTGGTGCAGGTCACCAAGGACCCCATCGGCACCAAGGGCGCGCGCCTGACCACCCAGCTGTCGATCCCCTCGCGCTACCTGGTGTACATGCCGCGCACGGCCCACGTGGGCATCTCCCTGAAGATCGAGGACGAAGCCGAGCGCGAGCGCCTCAAGCAGGTGGTGGCCGATTGCGTCGCCGCCGAGGGCATCGAGGAAGTCGGCGGCTTCATCCTGCGCACGGCCGCCGATGGTGCCCGTCGCGAAGACATCCTGGTGGACATCCGCTACCTGCGTCGCCTTTGGGAGCAGATCTCCGGGCAGATGCAGACCGCCTCCACCCCCTCGGTGATCTACGAGGACCTGAGCCTGGCCCTGCGCACCCTGCGTGACCTGGTGAACCCGCGTATCGAGAAGATCCGCATCGACTCCCGCGAGACCTTCCAGAAGGTCACCCAGTTCGTCGACGAACTGATGCCCGAGATCGCCGACCGCCTGGAGCACTACCCCGGCGAACGGCCGATCTTCGACCTGTACGGCGTCGAGGACGAGATCCAGAAGGCCCTGGAGCGCAAGGTGCTGCTGAAGTCCGGCGGCTACCTGATCATCGACCCCACCGAGGCGATGACCACCATCGATGTGAACACCGGCGCCTTCGTCGGCCACCGGACCCTGGAAGAGACCATCTTCAAGACCAACCTCGAGGCCGCCACCGCCATCGCCCGCCAGCTGCGCCTGCGCAACCTCGGCGGGATCATCATCATCGACTTCATCGACATGGAAGACGAGGAGCACCAGCGCCAGGTCCTGCGGACCCTGGAGAAGCAGCTGGAGCGCGACCACGCCAAGACCAACATCATCGGCATCACCGAACTCGGCCTGGTGCAGATGACCCGCAAGCGCACCCGCGAAAGCCTCATGCAGAACCTCTGCGAGCCCTGCCCGAGCTGCCAGGGGCGCGGCATGCTGAAGACGCCGGAAACCATCTGCTACGAGATCTTCCGCGAAATCCTCCGCGAGGCCCGCGCCTACCAGGCCGAGGGTTACCGGGTGCTGGCCAACCAGAAGGTGGTGGACCGCCTGCTGGACGAGGAATCCGGCAACGTCGCCGACCTGGAGGCCTTCATCGGGCGCACCATCAAGTTCCAGGTCGAGGCCATGTATTCCCAGGAGCAGTACGATGTCGTCCTGCTCTGAGGGCCCCCGCTGAATGGCGCGCCAGGGTCTTCTGCTGGTCACCCTCCTGAGAACCCTCCTGGCCCTCTGTGCACTGGGGCTGGTGTTGGCTGCGCTCTATGTCAGCCTCGGTCGGCAGCTGGTGCCGATGGTGGCGGAGTACCGCGACGACCTGCGCGCCCGCGCCAGCGATGCCTTGGGCCAGGATGTCGAGATCGGCGCCCTGGAAGGCAGCTGGCAGGGCTTTGCACCGGTGGTGGTGGCCCGTGACGTGGTCATCGGCCGGGGCGACGAGGTGTTGCGGCTGGATCAGGTCCGGCTGGTGCCGGACGTGCTCGGCAGCCTCCTGCAGCGCGCGCCGAAGCTGGCCAGCATCGAACTCGACGGCCTGAACCTGCAGGTGGTGCAGGACGAAAGCGGCCATTGGGCCGTCGCGGGCGTCCCGTCCCGTACCGATTCCCCCGCGCTGCGCCCCGCCCAACTGATCCAGGGCTTCCAGTTCGTGGGCCGGTTCGCGCTGGTCAACAGCCAGGTCACCGTTCAGCCCTGGCAACAGAAGCCGGTCACCTTCACCTATGTCGAGGCGGCACTCTCCGGCAGCGCATCGTCCCAGCAACTGGAGGGGCGCCTTGTGCTGGCCGACGGGCAGCCCTTGAGCCTGCGCCTGGACACCCGCCTGGACCCCGAGGACTGGCTGGCCAGCGAAGCCCGCGCCTACCTGAGCCTGCCCCAGACCGACTGGGTCCGCTGGTTGCCCAAGTTGATCGCCAACGATTGGCGCCTGAGCAAGGTGCTGGGTGGCGGTGAGCTGTGGGCGGAGTGGTCCCGTGGCGAACTGCGCCGCGCGGTGAGCCGGTTGCGCGTCGGTGAGCTGAAAGGCGGTCGCCGCGACCAGGCCCCGGTGACCCTCCAGGACCTCGCGGTGGATGCCTACTTCGACCGCACCGCCGCCGGCATGCGCCTGCAACTGGACTCGCTGTCCATGACCGTGGGCGAGCAGCGCTGGGGCGGCGTCCACCTGCTGGCCGAAGAGGGCGGTAGCGAGGGCGCGCGGGAATGGCGTGTGCGTGCCGACCGCATCGACCTGAAACCCCTGGTGCCCCTGGTCAAGGGGCTTGCGCCCCTCAACGACCTGGCGCGGGAACTGGTGGATGGCCTCGATCCCAAGGGTGCCCTGCGCAACGTACAGGCCACCTGGCGACCGGATGCTCCCCTCGGCCAGCGCCTGGCCTACAGCACCAACCTGGAGCGCCTGAGCTTCGGCGCCGTGCACGGCGCGCCGGCGGCAGAGAACGTCAGCGGCAGCCTGACCGGCAACTTGGCCGGCGGCGAACTGCGTCTGGACGCCGATGACTTCGCCTTGCACCTCGACCACCTGTTCCCCAAGCCCTGGCACTACCGCGAAGCCCATGCCCGGCTGACCTGGACGCTGGATGAGCAGGCCTTCACCCTGGTCGCTCCCTACCTGCGGGTGGAGGGCGAGGAGGGCCACATCGCCGGTGACTTCCTCATCCGCCTGCTGCGCGACCCGGCCGGCGAGGACTACATGGACCTGCGCGTCGGCCTCAGCCAGGGCGACGCGCGCTTCACCGAGAAATACCTGCCGACGCTGTCCTCCGGCCTCAGCCCGGAGCTGGCGGAGTGGCTCAAGCGCTCGATCAAGGGCGGCGGCATCGACGAGGGCTTCTTCCAGTACCAGGGCTCCCTGTTGCACGCCTCGCCGCCGGAGGCGCGCTCCATCAGCCTGTTCTTCAAGGTGCGTGACGCCCAGCTCGACTACCAGCCCGGCTGGCCGGCCCTGACCGACGCCCGGGGCGACGTGTTCGTCGAGCACACCGGCGTGCGGGTTCGGGTGCCCAGCGGGCGCATCCTCGACAGCCAGGTGAGTGATGCCCGCGCCGACGTGCCCCACGTGGACAGCGGCAAGGTGCCCCACCTGAAGCTGACCGCCAGGCTCGACAGCAGCTTCGCCGACGGGCTGAAGATCCTCCAGCAGGCGCCGACCCCCGCCGCACAGGTGATGGCCGGTTGGCAGGGCGAAGGCACCCTGGATGGCAACCTGGACCTGGACATCCCCCTGGCGAAGGCCGGCGGGGAGCCGCGTGTGGTGGTCGACCTCGCCACCCAGGACGCGCGCCTGCGCTTCGCCACTCCGAGTCTCGAACTCAGCGCTCTGAACGGCGCTTTCCGCTACGACACGGCCAGCGGCCTGAGCAGCAAGGACATCCGCGCCCGGGTCTTCGGCCGCGACGTTGCCGCCCGTGCCACCGCCGAAGGCCGCAACGGCCAGGCGCGCAGCCGCATCCAGGCCAACGGCGTGGTGGCGCTGAAGGACCTGACCGCCTGGCTCGGCGTCAATCGTCCGCTGCCGGTCAGCGGTGCCGTGCCCTATCGGCTCGACCTGCTGCTGGACGGTAAGGACAGCCAACTGAAAGTTGACTCGACCCTCAAGGGCGTGGCCATCGACCTGCCGGCGCCCTTCGGCAAGCCCGCCGAGACCGTGCGCGACAGCCAGTGGCGCATGACCCTGGACGGCGCCGAGCGACGCTACTGGTTCCAGTACGGCGACCTTGCCGACCTGGCGCTGGCGGCCCCGGCCAACGATTTTTCCGGCGCCCGTGGCGAGCTGATGCTCGGCTCCGGGCGTGCCGTGCTGCCGACCGCTCGTGGCGTGCGCGTGCGGGGCGTGCTGGACGACCTCGACCTGGCCGCCTGGCAGGCCGTGCGCCAGCGTTACGCCGAGAAGGATGCCGGCAATGCCGTCGGCCTGCTGCAAAGCGCTGATCTGCGCATCGGCCGGTTCAGCGGCATGGGACTGGAGTTGCAGGATTTCCGCGTTGGTCTGCAACGGGGCGATGCGGCCTGGAAGGTGGACCTGGACAGCAACCTGCTGCAGGGCACCATCAGCCTCCCGGACGCCCAGGGCGCGCCGGTGGCGCTGGACCTGGCGCGCCTGCGCCTCCCCAAGCCGGCGGACGACGACAAGGACGACACGCCCGGCCCCGACCCGCTCAAGGATCACGACCCCCACTCCCTGCCCGCACTGGACGTGCGCATTGCCCAGGTCCAGCTGGGCGACGAGCCGCTGGGCGCCTGGTCGTTCAAGGCGCGTCCGGTGGCCAGCGGCACCCAGTTCAGCGAGCTGTCGCTGGACCTCAAGGGGCTGCACATCGACGGCGCCCTCGGCTGGGAAGGCAGCGCGGGTGCCAGCAGCACCTGGTACAAGGGGCGCCTGGAGGGCAAGAACCTCGCCGACGTGCTGCTGGCCTGGAAGTACGCACCCACCGCCACCAGCGAGCGCTTCCGTCTGGACGTGGATGGGCGTTGGCCCGGCTCGCCGGCCTGGGTCAGCCTGAAACGCTTCAACGGTTCCCTCGATGCCGCGCTGCGCAAGGGCCAGTTCGTCGAGGCCGACGGCAGTGCCCAGGCCCTGCGGGTGTTCGGCCTGCTCAACTTCAACTCCATCGGCCGCCGCCTGCGCCTGGACTTCTCCGACCTGCTGGGCAAGGGCCTGGCCTACGACCGGGTGAAGGGCGTGCTGGAGGGCACCGACGGGGTCTTCGTGACCCGCAAGCCCATCGTGCTCGAAGGGCCCTCCAGCGGGCTGGAGCTCAATGGCACCCTGGACATGGCCCACGAGAGCATCGACGCCAAGCTGCTGGTGACCCTGCCGGTGACCAACAACCTGCCGCTCGCCGCACTGATCGTCGGCGCCCCGGCCATTGGCGGTGCGCTGTTCGTGGTGGACAAGCTGCTGGGGGACCGGGTCGCCCGCTTCGCCAGCGTGCAGTACAAGGTGCGCGGCCCCCTGCAGGACCCAAAGTTCACCTTCGACAAGCCGTTCGAGAAACCCGATTCATGACGGGCCGTTGCATGGCCGTTGTCGTACGCCGGAGGACGCCATGGAGTTCGCGGTAATCCAGATGACCAGCCAGGACGACGTCCTGGCCAACCTCGACGCCGCTCGGCGCCTGCTGGCCGACGCGGCAGGGCAGGGCGCGCGCCTGGCCGTGCTGCCGGAGAACTTCGCCGCCATGGGCCGGCGCGACCTGGCTCGGCTGGGCCAGGCCGAGGCCCGTGGCGAAGGGCCGATCCTGCCCTGGTTGAAACAGACCGCCCGCGACCTCAGGTTATGGATCGTGGCCGGCACCTTGCCGCTGCCACCCGAAGGCCGCCCGGACGCCAAGCCCAACGCCTGCTCGCTGCTGGTGGATGAGCACGGCGAACGGGTCGCGCGCTACGACAAGATCCACCTGTTCGACGTGGATGTGGCCGATGCCCGGGGACGCTATCGCGAGTCCGACGACTACGCCTTCGGCGACCATGTGGTGCTGGCCGATACGCCGGTCGGGCGCCTGGGGCTGACGGTCTGCTATGACCTGCGCTTCCCCGAGCTGTACGGCGCATTGCGCGAGGCCGGGGCCGAGTTGATCACCGCGCCGTCGGCATTCACGGCGGTGACCGGAGCGGCGCATTGGGAGGTGCTGGTGCGCGCCCGCGCCATCGAGACCCAGTGCTACCTGCTGGCGGCCGGGCAGGGCGGCGTTCATCCGGGGCCGCGGGAAACCCATGGGCATTCGTCTATCGTCGATCCATGGGGGCGTGTCCTGGCCGAGGCCGGAAAGGGTGAGGCGGTACTGCTGGCCCG
Source organism: Pseudomonas sp. FeS53a (assembly GCF_000931385.1). Taxonomy (NCBI): domain Bacteria; kingdom Pseudomonadati; phylum Pseudomonadota; class Gammaproteobacteria; order Pseudomonadales; family Pseudomonadaceae; genus Pseudomonas; species Pseudomonas sp. FeS53a. The sequence continues at coordinate 160,802 of NZ_JYFT01000060.1, read as the reverse complement.
GCGCGATGCCGAGGAGCAGCGGGCGATCCGCCAACGAATGCCGGTGACGGCACACAGACGATTCAAGACGCCGGCCGAACCCGCGCCGGTGATTACGGAGTAGCTATGAGCCAGATGTTGTTATCCGTCAGTGACCGCCTGCTGGCGCCGGGCGGCCTTGCCATCGAGCAGCTGCAGGGTGTTCTCGGCGAGGTGGCCGGTCCGGGCATCGATGCCGCCGACCTGTATTTCCACGGGCTGGTTTCCGAGTCCTGGGTGCTGGAGGACGGCATCGTCAAGGACGGCAGCTTCCACCTCGACCAGGGCGTGGGCGTGCGTGCCCAGTCCGGCGAGAAGACCGGCTTCGCCTACAGCAACGCCATCACCCCCGAGGCACTGAGCCAGGCGGCCCGTGCGGCCCGCTCCATCGCCCGGGCCGGGCAGCAGGGACGCGTGCAGGCCTTCGCCAGCCCCGAGGTGGCCCGGCTCTATGCGCCGGACAGCCCGCTGGACGTGATCAGTCGTGCCGAGAAGGTCGCGCTGCTGCAGCGCATCGACCAGGCCACCCGCGCGCTCGACCCGCGCATCAAGCAGGTCACCGTGAGCATGGCCGGGGTCTGGGAGCACGTGCTGGTGGCCGCCAGCGACGGTAGCCTGGGCAGTGATGTGCGCCCGTTGGTGCGTTTCAACGTCAGTGTGATCGTCGAGCAGAACGGTCGCCGCGAACGCGGTGGCCACGGCGGCGGCGGGCGGACCGACTATCGCTACTTCCTCCAGGAAGACCGCGCCATGGGCTACGCCCGCGAGGCGCTGCGCCAGGCGCTGGTGAACCTGGAAGCGGTGCCGGCACCGGCCGGCACGCTGCCGGTGGTGATGGGCGCCGGCTGGTCCGGCGTGCTGCTGCACGAGGCGGTGGGCCACGGCCTGGAAGGCGATTTCAACCGCAAGGGCAGTTCGGCCTACAGCGGCCGCATCGGCGAGAAGGTCGCCTCCAGCCTGTGCACCATCGTCGATGACGGCACCCTGGCCGGTCGCCGTGGTTCGCTGAGTGTGGACGACGAAGGCACCCCGACCCAGTGCACCACGCTGATCGAGAACGGCGTGCTCAAGGGCTACATGCAGGACAAGCTCAATGCGCGGCTGATGGGCGTGGCGCCTACCGGCAACGGCCGTCGCGAGTCCTACGCGCACCTGCCGATGCCGCGCATGACCAACACCTACATGCTGGCGGGGGAGAGCGACCCGGAGGAGATCATCGCCTCGGTCCAGCGCGGCATCTACTGCGCCAACCTCGGCGGTGGCCAGGTGGACATCACCAGCGGCAAGTTCGTGTTCTCCACCAGCGAGGCGTACCTCATCGAGAACGGCAAGATCACCGCGCCGGTGAAGGGCGCGACGCTGATCGGCAACGGGCCGGAGGCGATGAGCCGGGTGTCCATGGTGGGCAACGACCTGGCACTGGACAGCGGCGTGGGGACGTGCGGCAAGGACGGGCAGTCGGTGCCCGTGGGCGTCGGTCAGCCGACGCTGAAGATCGATGCGATCACGGTGGGAGGCACCGGCGCCTGATGTGGCGCGGTGCTACGGGCCGTTGGCCCCGGCGTGGCCGGGGTGCGGGCCCGTGGCGGTCTTCAGCGCAGGCCGCGCTGGATTTCGTCCAGTTCGCGGATGTACTTGAAGACCTTGCGTGCGGCGGCGGGCGGCTTGTTGCGGGCCGCTTCGTGCTGGGCATGGCGGATCAGGCCGCGCAGGTGCTGGCGGTCAGTGTCCGGGTAGTCGGCCACGAAGGCTTCGAGGGTTTCGTCGTCGCCGGCGATCAGGCGATCACGCCAACGTTCGAGGCTGTGGAAGCGCTCGTTGTATTCGCGGGTGGTGTTGTCGACCTGGTCCACCATGGCGACGATGGCCTCGACATCCTGCTCGCGCATCAGCTTGCCGATGTACTGCAGGTGGCGTTTGCGAGCGATGTGGGCCTTGTGCTTGGGCGCCTCGACCAGGGCCTTGCGCAGCGCATCGGTGAGCGGGAGCTTGTCCTGCATGTCGGGCTTGAGGGTGGTCAGGCGTTCGCCCAGGTCCTGCAGGGCCTGCAGCTCGCGTTTGACCTGGGACTTGCTCTTCTCTCCGGAGAAGTCGTCGTCGAGATATTCAGGCATGGGGGTGGTCCAGTGGAAAACGCCGCCATGATAACCAGTCGGAGGGGGATTGTCCGTCCCGGCTGGCGCCGCGTTCGCGGCGGGTGGGGCAGGGCGCGCGGCGCCCGCCCCGTCGAAACGGGTTTGAGAAATCGGAGTGGCTATGAGTGACGTACAAGGTGTTGGCCCGCAGGCCCTTCCGGAGCTGCAGGCGCAGGTAGAGCGCATCATCGCCGAGGCCGCCCGCCAGGGCGCGACGGCCTGCGAGGTGGCGGTGTCGATGGAGCAGGGGCTGTCCACCACGGTGCGTCAGCGCGAGGTGGAGACGGTGGAGTTCAACCGTGACCAGGGCTTCGGCATCACCCTTTATGTAGGGCAGCGCAAGGGCTCGGCGAGCACCTCGGCCAGCGGCGAAGAGGCCATTCGCGAGACCGTGGCGGCGGCCCTGGCGATTGCCAAGCATGCCTCGGAAGACGACTGCGCAGGGTTGGCCGACCCGGCCCTGATGGCCCGTGACCTGCCGGAGCTGGACCTCTACCACCCCTGGGCCATCAGCCCGGAGCAGGCGGTGGAGCTGGCGCTCACCTGCGAGGCAGCGGCCTTCGATGCCGACCCGCGCATCACCAATGCCGATGGCACCACCCTCAGCACCCACCAGGCCTGCCGCGTGTACGGCAACAGCCATGGCTTCGTCGGGGGCTATGCCAGCACCCGTCACAGCCTGAGCTGCGTGATGATCGGCGGCAGCGAAGGCCAGATGCAGCGTGACTACTGGTACGACGTGAACCGCATCGGCACCCAGCTGGCGGACCCGGCGAGCATCGGTCGCCGCGCCGCCGAGCGCACGGTCAGCCGCCTGGGTGCCCGGGCAGTGCCCACCTGCGAGGTGCCGGTGCTGTTCGCGGCGGAGCTGGCCACGGGGCTGTTCGGCAGCTTCCTGTCGGCCATTTCCGGCGGCAACCTGTACCGCAAGTCTTCCTTCCTGGAGGGCGCGCTGGGCCAGCGCCTGTTCCCCGAGTGGCTGAGCATCGATGAGCGCCCGCACATCCCGCGCGCCATGGCCAGCGCGGCGTTCGACAACGATGGCCTGGCCACCTACGCCAAGCCGTTCGTGGAGAAGGGCGACCTGGTGTCCTATGTGCTGGGCACCTATTCCGGGCGCAAGCTCGGCCTGCCGAGCACGGCCAATGCCGGCGGCGTGCACAACCTGTTCGTCAGCCATGGCCCGGAAGACCAGAAGGCGCTGCTGCGCCGCATGGGGCGTGGCCTGTTGGTGACGGAGCTGATGGGACAGGGTCTGAACATGGTGACTGGCGACTATTCCCGTGGTGCGGCCGGCTACTGGGTGGAGAATGGCGAGATCCAGTTCCCGGTGCAGGAAGTGACCATCGCCGGCAACCTGAAGGACATGTTCCGCCAGATCCTCGCTGTGGGCTCCGACCTGGAGATGCGCGGCAACATCCGCACCGGCTCGGTGCTGATCGAGCGGATGACTGTTGCTGGCAGCTGATCGCCTCTACATGCTCCGCTCCTGAGAACGCGCCCAATGGGCGCGTTTTCGTTTCTTTTCCTGCTTTTTCAAGCGCTTTCATCGAAACGCAGCCTACGGTTGGCGAGCGGGCCTGCACAACGGCGCTTGGCAATTATCTCTAAATATTATTATTCTCATTCGCGAATGATTTTCGTTAGAGGTTTGCCATGCAATCCTGCCGCGAGGAAAACCCAGCTACCGCCCGCTGGCGCTCGACCGGCCTGCGCATCCGCTGCGCGCTGTGTCCGGACGAGCCGCGCCTGCTGGTGCGTTACCTGAACGAGGCCCGGCAACTGGCCGAGCGCCAAGGCGCCTCGCCCTGGCGCATCTTCGAGGCCTGCCTCGACCTGCTGCTGCGCAGCGCGGAAGACCGCGCGCTCCCGGCCCACTGGCGGGCGCAGTGCCTGGACTACGCCTACCTCCCCCTGCAGGAGCTGCGCCACCACGCGCGCAGCTCTGCCCTGCAGCGCCGCCTTCGCGCGCTGCAATGGCGCCTGGCGACCCTGAACCTGGCGCCGTCCCTCCGCTACCACGATCCCGAAGAAGGAGCCCAGCGTGACTGACACCCGAATCGAACGCGACAGCATGGGCGAGCTGGCCGTGCCCGCTCATGCCCTCTATGGCGCCCAGACCCAGCGGGCGGTGAACAACTTCCCGGTATCCGGCCTGCGGATGCCGGCGCCGTTCATCCGCGCCCTGATCCTGGCCAAGGCGGCGGCGGCCCGCGCCAACGTGGAACTGGAGCAGATCAGCCCGGCCATGGGCGATGCCATCGTGGGGGCCTGCCAGGAGCTGTTGGCTACGGACTTCATGGCGCACTTCCCGGTGGATGTGTTCCAGACCGGCTCCGGCACCAGTTCCAACATGAACGCCAACGAGGTGATCGCCACGTTGGCCGGGCGCCTGCTCGGCGAGCCGGTGAGCCCCAACGACCACGTGAACTGCGGGCAGAGCAGCAATGACGTGATCCCCTCCAGCATCCACATCAGCGCGGCCATCGAACTCACCGAGGGCCTGCTGCCGGCGCTGGGCCACCTGTTGCAGGTGCTGTGCGAGAAGTCCCTGGCAGTCCGCCCTTATGTGAAGACCGGGCGTACCCACCTGATGGATGCCATGCCGGTGCGCATGAGCCAGGTACTCGATGGCTGGGCGCAGCAGGTGCAAAGCAACATCGAGCACCTGCGTGCGCTGCTGCCGAGCCTGCAGCAACTGGCCCAGGGCGGCACGGCGGTAGGCACCGGGATCAACGCTCACCCGCGTTTCGCCGAACGTTTCTGCGATGAGCTGAATACCCTGACCGGCCTGCGCTTCGCCCCTGGCAGCAACTTCTTCGCTCTGATCGGTTCCCAGGACACCGCCGTGGCCCTGTCCGGGCAACTGAAGACGGTGGCGGTGTCGCTGATGAAGATCGCCAACGACCTGCGCTGGATGAACTCGGGGCCGCTGGCGGGGCTGGCGGAGATCGAGCTGGAGGCCCTGCAGCCGGGCTCTTCGATCATGCCGGGCAAGGTCAACCCGGTGATTCCGGAAGCGACGGCGATGGTGGCCGCCCAGGTGATCGGCAACGACGCCGCCATCACCCTGGCGGGGCAGTCCGGCAACTTCGAGCTGAACGTGATGCTGCCGCTGGTGGCCCACAACCTGCTGGGCAGTCTGCAGGTGCTCACCACCAGCAGCCGACTGCTGGCGGACCGCGCCGTGGCGAGCTTCACCGTCAACCAGCCGAAGCTGCAGGAAGCGCTGTCGCGCAACCCCATCCTGGTGACGGCGTTGAACCCCATCATCGGCTACCTGAAGGCGGCGGAAATCGCCAAGCAGGCCTACCGCGAAGGGCGCCCGGTGATCGATGTGGCTGAGGAGCACACCGCACTGTCCCGGGCCGAGCTGGAGCAGTTGCTCAACCCCGAGAAACTCACCGAGGGCGGCCTCTAGCCGCTCCACCGGGCGCTACTCCGGTGGCGCTCCTGTTCTGGAGGTGTCGCATGGAATATTGGAAACGCATCATCACGGCGGGCAACCGCTGCTTCCACGACGGGGACTGGATCGAGGCGCGCGAGCTCTACCTGCGTGCGCTGGCCCAGGCGCAGATGCTGCTGGAGCGTTGGCCGGAACCGGCCGAGGCGGTGTCCGCACTGGTGGTGTCGTACCACAACCTGGGTGACCTGCACCTGATGCTGGAGCAGCCGGAGGAGACCGCCGAGTACCTCTGCGCCTGCCACGAGCGCCTGCTGCAGCTGGTGTATGACGCGCGCCAGCCGCAGGACCTGCGGGAGATGGCGCAGCGCCACAGTGGGCGGACCTACGCCACGCTGATGCAGTTCATTCAGGACCACGGCACCTATCCGCGCACTGACCGTTTGCTGGACCGCGGCGCTCCCGTCGCCCGCCGAGCACCCGCCATGAGCCGCCATTACCACTGAGAGAGGAACACCCTCCATGCCTTACGTCTTGCCTGCCTTGCCCTATGCCTACGACTCGCTGGAACCGCACATCGATGCGGCCACCATGGAGATCCACCACAGCAAGCACCACCAGGCCTACGTGAACAACCTGAACGCGGCGCTGGAGGGCAACGCCCTCGGGCATCTGCCGGTGGAGCAGGTGCTGCGTCGCCTCGATGAGCTGCCCGATGCCTTGCGCGTGGCGGTGATCAACAACGGGGGCGGGCATGCGAACCACAGCCTGTTCTGGACCGTGATGTCGCCGGCAGGTGGCGGTGAGCCCGGTGGAACCCTGCGTACGGCCATCGAAGCGGAGCTGGGTGGTTTCGCTGCCTTCAAGGAGGCCTTTACCCAGGCCGCGCTGAAGCGCTTCGGCAGTGGCTGGGCATGGCTGTCGGTGACGCCCGAACGGCGCCTGGTGGTGGAGAGCACCGGTAACCAGGACAGTCCGCTGATGCACGGCAATACGCCGGTGCTGGGTCTGGACGTGTGGGAACACGCCTATTACCTGCGCTATCAGAACCGCCGGCCGGAATACATCGGGGCGTTCTACAACGTGGTGGATTGGGCCGAGGTGGAGCGGCGCTACCGAGAGGCGCTGGCCTGATGGCGGCGCCCTTGCGTATGGCGTCCCTGGCCCGTCGACGACGGCTGGTGGGGGCAGGCCTGCCCAGCGGCTTGTCGCTGCGGCAGGTGCTGGGCATCGCGCTGGTGCTGATCGGGGCGCTGCTGCTGGGGTGGCGGGCGCTGCTGGCCACCGAGCGGGTGCTGGAGCCGCACCTCTGGCACGCACTGATGGCTGGCAGTTTCTGCGCCCTGGGCACGGCCGTCGGCACCTTACCGGTGCTGTGCCTGGGTCGTCTGTCGGCCCGGGCGTCCAATGCCCTGCTTGGCTTCGGGGCCGGCGTGATGTTGGCGGCGACGGTGTTCTCGCTGTTGATGCCGGGGCTGGAGGCGGCGGGGCAGTTGGGGTTCTCCCGCTGGTCGGCGGGTTTTCTGGTCAGCATTGGCTTGCTGTTGGGTGCCAGTGCGCTGTTCGGCCTGGGGCGCCTGTTGCCGGATCAGGCGTTACCCGTCGATGCCGGGGCTGGCGTGCGTCTGGCGCCTCGGGTGGTGCTGTTCGTGATCGCCATCGTGGTGCACAACATTCCGGAAGGCATGGCGGTGGGCGTGGCGGCTGGCGCGGGCCTGGCCGGCGCGGACAGCCTGGCGCTGGGTATTGCGCTGCAGGACCTGCCGGAGGGGCTGATCATTTCCCTGGTGCTGGCTGGGGCGGGGATGTCGCGGGGGCGGGCGCTGCTGATCGGCGCGGCATCCGGGCTGGTGGAGCCGCTGTTCGCGCTGCTGTGCGCGTGGCTGGTGCAGGTCTCGACTGTGCTGCTGCCGTGGGGCCTGGCCCTGGCTGCGGGGGCGATGCTCTTCGCGGTGACTCACGAGATCATCCCGGAGTGCCACAGGCGTGGACATCCAGTGGCCGGGAGCCTGGGGCTGGCGTTCGGCTTCTGCCTGATGATGGTGCTGGATACGGCGCTGGTGTAGCGAGGGGGTGTGGTTATTCGCCTTCGTCGAACTTGTTGTTGACCGGTTCTGAAGTGCTGTTGTGTTTGGGAAAACCCCGCATAGCGTAGGTTTTCTGAGATATATGCGCCTATTTTTCGCACACTTTGCTTCGGGGTGTGGACGTAATGTGGACACTCTGGGCCGACCCGTCTTGCACACCCTGACAATTCCTTTCACAGCATGAAAAGCGAGCCTAACCGCCAGACCCCGCGCTGCCGCAGCCGGCGCGCCCCACTTTCACCCCACCCTGGATTGCGCAAAAAAATCATGCACGGCCCGTCGGCGGGAGGGGGATAAGTCCGATTTAGCCGTCGTTTTCCTGGATCAGCTGGATTTCCCAGGCGTGAAATGGCTGTGTGTATGGTGTGTATAAATCTGTTGGCAGGATCTGATCAGGTGTGTACGATACACACCATAAAGAGGCCGATGGAGGGGGTGATGCGAAGTAGAGAGGTGATCGAACTGATCGTGGCGGATGGGTGGTACGAAGTAGAGGTGAAGGGCAGCCATCACCAGTTCAAGCACCCAACGAAGAAGGGGCGGGTAACGGTTCCTCACCCCAAGAGCGATTTACCAGTGGGAACCGTACACAGCATTTTGAAACAAGCCGGCCTCAAGTGAGGCTGGTCGCTACACCGGAGTCGGTCGTTTGCCGGTTCACCCTTTCGGAGATTGTAAGAGATGAAATTCCCAGTCGTACTACACAAAGACGCTGATTCGGACTACGGCGTGACCGTGCCCGATGTGCCCGGCTGCTTCTCTGCCGGCGCCACCGTTTCGGAAGCGCTGGAGAACGTCCAGGAAGCCCTGGCATTGCATTTCGAGGGGCTGTTGGCTGATGGTGAGGAACTGCCTCAGGCGTTGGAAGTGGACGTCCATATGGAGAATCCTGACTATGTCGGCGGTGTGTGGGCGGTGATTGATTTTGACGTGAGCCCATACTTGGGCAAGGCGGTGCGCTTCAATGCCACGCTGCCGGAGAACCTGCTGCAGCGTATTGATGAGAAAGTGAAGCGTGACCATCGCTATTCGTCTCGGTCGGGCTTTCTGGCCACTGCAGCGTTGCGTGAACTAGCCGCCGCGAACTGATCTCCTGACTAAGGAAGGTCGGCCAATCAAGAAGGTGTGAGAAGAGGCAGTCCATTATCCACGAGCGGCGGATTCGCCAGGTGCGTGTTCGTGATCTGCTCGACCAGCGCGTCCGGCTGCAACTGCCAGTGCGCCGCCTCAATTGTCTGAGCTGTGGGCGGGTGGCCGAGCGGATCAACTGGTTGGCGCCTACGTCTCGTCAGACTCAGCGCTTGCGAGTCTGGCTCGAAGGTCTGCTGCAACTGCTACCTATCAGCCACGTCGGTCGCCTCACCGGACTGCACTGGCATACCCTCAAGACTCTGGATAAATGCCGCCTGGAAGCGTCGGTTGGCGCGCTACAGCCGCGAGGTGATCGACCTCACTCGAGTCGACCAGGCCCACCTCCTGCGTGAAGACAAACCCGCGCGCAAGGCAGTCAAACAAAGCCGCTGGCTGCCGCTGCGCAATCGCGAAAACCTCAAGGACGGGCAGGCCGTGCAGTTGCAGGAACTGATGGCCGCCAATCAGCCACTGGCCACGGTCTATGTGCTCAAGGATGCACTGAAGGACATCTGGTACGCCGCCAGCACGCGGGAGGGCTGGCAGCGCTGGCGAGCCTGGCTGCGACACGTCCGGGACACCGGACTCGCACCGCTACAACGCTTTGCCCTTAACCTGCGCAAACACGAGCGCGGCAGTGCCCGTTTCCACATGAACACCAGCATCCTGGAGGGGGGGTGAACAATCGTATCAAGGTTATCAAACGCATAGCCTACAGTTTCCGGGACTCGATGTATTTCTTCCTGAAAATCAAGGCCGCCTTCCTCGGGAAAGACGCGATTAGCCTAATTAAACTTAGTTTTTTGTAAGCGTAGTGTAGAACTGAATCCGAAGTAACTATTCCCTCGAGAGCTCCATGAGCTCCATTTGAAAATCTTCTATAATCCTTCAGCCATACAATGTGACGGTACAGTCCACGCCACTCATCATCATTAAGGCGCCATTGTCTAAAATGGTATTTCGGCATGTCAAAACGCCATTGCCCTTGATCAATTGATATGAAATTATTTGCAAAAATCCTTTCAGAAAGGGGAGCAAAGGTCTCGACATTTTCATTTTTGTGAGCAAGGTCAACCTGCATGAATTTTTTCACGAACTGCAAAAATATCCATTGCTCTGGCGAGTGGCGCCAAAGATGCTCCGGCCAAGGATCTCCTTCTAGTTCATGCAGCCTACCATCGAAATATCTTTGATCGTCGTCAGTCTTTAGTGGGATATCAAAAAGAGAAAAAATGTCTTGGCGCAGGCCAAAATAAATCCAATCACCTGGATGAAATACGACTGGCTTGCGACCGCTAGCACCATAGTATTTTCTTGAATAGCACGCCGGAATCAGGACTCTCTCAGAGAAAAGAGAGTATTGAGGGTTCCTGCAAGGAAATTTCTGGAAAAATTTTAGAAAATTGTTTGAGCGCAATACGATATCGCTTCTCAATTTTAATACATACTTTCTATCGGAGGCATTAACCCCAGCAAGCGTAGAGACTATCTGTCTGTTAGTATTATCCATCATATTCTGATGAGTGTGTGAAACTTTCGCTCCTGGGTCATCATTGATAATCAATTTATCAAAAATTAAATCACTAAGATTCGGATTTGGCCAAGTGGAGAGAATGATCTGTGCGTCAGGCAGAAAAGCCTTTACTGATTTCAAGCATAAGTGCGTATATTTGGGGTCGATAGGCCCCTGGACCACAACGCTTATATCAGAAGATTTTATCGGGGAGGCTTTCATAGACGTCCTGTATAATGCATAGATAAGATCCTTTTTAGGCTCTTCGCGGAATATGGGGAAATAGCGAGTTGACAGTCAGGGAAGTGGGTAAGTTGGCAGTCGCCAAACGAACCAAACCCCACACCTGCTACAGCCGTGCATGCTATTGATTTTGCTGCTTTCTGGCCAGGCCAAGAGGTCGTTGCCTGGCGCCAATCCGCCCATTATACCTTGCTGATTGAGCCCCTGCCTCAACTCGGCTCTGCCCATCTACGGCGCTGTGGTCAGCCCAGTCCACTCATCCACGAGCGGCGGATTCGCCTGAAATGGTCTTTTCAGATAATTGAGACCAACTTGAAGGTATTCTGAGCATTTCTTGAGCGTTAAAGCTAAGTCAGAGTGATCGGTTTCAATTGCTCTGAAAGCGCCAATGCCAGTGTCGCCTTGGCAGTAAATTGACCCATATCACTAGGGCTCGGCGCAGTCCCTGGAACGTGGGTATGGGTGGCTAGCTGGGTGTTCATCTGCTCCACCAACTCGATCAGATCCAGCAGCACCTGCAGGACGTTTACGCCTGGGGAGCCCAGCCAGGTCTGGGCCGCGATGCTGCGGCGGATCCCGACGATGGCCTCGGCCATGTCGCCGCCCACGGTGGCGTTCAGCTTCTGCCCCACCACCAGGTTCAGGTCGCGTCCGGTGGCTTGGTGCAGGTCGCCCACGGCGGCGAGGCTCGCGGATCCACCGGACAGCAGTTTGAGCGCGCCCAGCGCCTGCAGCTTCTTCACACCGCCCACGGTCTCGGTGCTGTGGTCGTCCACGTCCACGGTGGTGATCTGGTAGTGCTCGGCGTTCTCCAGGGCCTCCACCTCGCGCTCTACGGCCTGATCGCGGAGCTGCCCATCCGTCTGGCGAGTCCAGTTGCCATCGGCGTCCACTCGCTGCTGGCTGGCCTCGCTGTGCTGCCACAGCTGATCCCCCTTTGAGACCTTCGGCAGGCTCAGCCCGTGGGGGAGTATCTGCGCGATGTAGGGCTTGTGGGGCAGGCCGTAGGCAAAGCACACCACCACAGTGGCACCCTCTTCGGGGAAGCCGAAGAAGCCCGCTTCCTGGCCGCCATTGGGCGCGGGTAGGGGCAGGCTGTGAAGAATGGGCAGGTCGGGATCGGGTTCGCCGTCGGGTCGCAGCACCTCGACATCCACCCCGAAGCGCGGGCGGAAGTCGTCGCACAGGCCTGGGGCGTCTGGCGCATCCGGTACGGCGACCACACGGCCGAAGCGGGGCAGGTGATAGCCCCCGGTCAGTTCGGGAAATTGGCGCTCTACTGCGCGGCGGATTGCGTCTTCCATCGGAGGGCCATCTGCGAGTCGGCGAGGGTCACAGACGTGATCCGCTCGCCTTGGTTGATTGACGCACCAGGGCGAAGGCCTGGGAGGGCCGCCACCATGGCGCTCTGGTTGCCTTGGTAGGTGTCGAACAGCTCGGGCGGGAGCGGCAAGGGATCGCGCACGCCCCAGAAGCTGTGTGCCCAGTTGCCCACGTACACCTCGCCGTCGCCCTGCTGCTGCCAGATGAAGTCCGGGATGCCGAACACCTGGGCGAGGCTGTCCATGGCCTGATACCCGGCGGCGAGGCTGTAGAAGTAGGGCGTCTTCACCTTTGCGTAGGGCTGATCCGGCACGCGAAAGCGCAGGCCGGTGCGCGTGCTGATCTCGGCCAGCACCTGCCGGAGGTCAACATGGCGCAGGTTCATGGGCAGCGGCATGGCCAGCACGCTGGTCAGCTCGCGGCAGAACAGCACCTGCTGCTGGCTGTTGGCGGCTGTGCAGCGCTCAACGTGGCCGATGAAGTGCCGCTGCAGCGCGCGTTCGTTGTAGCCCAGGTCCAGGGTCACCAGACCGCGCACGGGCGCTTCGGCCTTGATGGTGAGGCTGGCCCGGCCGGGGCTGCGCAGATCCAGGCGCACCTCGTCTTTCACCAGGGGGTAAACCTTGCCGGCGATGGTCAGGACCTTGTGCAGCTTCATGCGAGGGCGTCATCCAGGCGTTTCAGAACGGCTTCAAAGCCGGTCAGCTCGCCCGGCTGGGCGCCGGCTTCGCTGGTGATGCCATCGATGGACTGGCCAGGGCCTGCCTGCTGCGTCACCGAGTTGCCGGGGCGGCGTTTCTCCACGCGCTCGGCTGTGGATAGTTTCTCGGCCAGGGTGAACTGGACGCGCCACGCCGACAGCGTGTCGTCCTCGCGGGCGCTTACTCCGTCGCTGAACTCCACCTGCCGGACGCCGAAGGCCTCGGCGGTGTCGTTCACCACCCGATAGGTGCGGCGCTGGCCGCCGGCGCCGGTGGCTTCGGCCCAGCTCATCAGCTCCACCAGGTGCGCGCGGTCGCGGTACGGAATCAGCAGGGTGATGGTCAGCGTCTTGGGCTTGAAGCCCTTGTGCGCCGCGTCGGTGTTGCTGGTCTGCCCCGACAGATCGTCGCTCTCGATGCGCAGCGAGGCCGCCACCTTGAGCCCCTTCCCGCGCACCTTCTTGCCGTCGAGTAGCAGCGTCATAGGCCCACCAGCTCACGCACGAAGCTCAGCCCATCCAGCGATCCCGTCAGCACCAGGCCGGCACTCAGCACCCATTCATGGCCAGGCGGCTGGCCGTCGAGCATGGCAGCGCGCAGTTGGGCCGGCGTACCAGGGCCGACCAGGCGGGCGCGTATGCTGTCGTCAGCGGATCCGCCGGCCAGCAGCGCCTGCAGGTCGGTCAGCTTCTGATCGCGTGCCGCCTGCTGGGTGGCCTTGCGCCCAGCCAGCGCGACGAGATCCGCCATGGGCGAGCTGTCGGCGGCGTAGCCCTCCAGGACGGCCAACTGGCCCGCCATGGACTGCTTGGCGGCCTTGGTGATGGTGCAGCGCTCCAGGGGCAGTGTGCCCCAGCGCGGCAGCGGGCCAGCAGAGGGCGTCACCCACTTTTCCGACTCCAGCCGGGACAGGTGCCGGGCGCGCCGTTCGGTGCGCACCAGGTCTGGTACCGGCAGCAGCGCGTTGAAGCGCGCCAGGGTGCTCGCCAACTGGTCGTAGCGGGTAGCCAGGAACAGGATCGACAGCGCGAACTGCGGGCCGGTAGGGCGGCCGGCGTCGGTGCTGTCCACCAGCTTGTCGGCCAGGTGCTGCAGCAGGTTGGGTGCCGACAGGAAGCGCTGGTGGCCACGGCCTTGGCCGATGCCCGACTGGAAGGGCGTCACCGCCAGGCAGGCCGGCGCCTCGCCCAGCTGCGCGGAGAGCGCAGCACGCCCGGCGGCGATGGCGGCCTGCGCGGCGCTGCCGACCGGGCCAGGGTTGGTGGTGGCCAGGCCGTCCAGGCCTGCCAGGCGGGTGGCCGTGCTGGCCAGCTCGCCGCCGGCCAGATCCTTGGCCGCCGTCAGCCCGCCCATCCACTGGGTGGCCTGGTCGGGCCAGCGCATGCTCACGGGTGCCCAGGTCACGATGCAGCGGCCTCCCAGGTGATGGCTTGCATGGCCTCGATGTCACCGGCTGCCAGCGCGAGATCCAGCTGCTGTTTCAGCGCGTTGGCGCGCTGCAATAGCTGCAGCTTGTACAGGGTGAAGTCGTCGCCCACCTGGCGCAGCTGCTCGGCGGTGTGCAAGCGGAAGTCCCTCACGCCTTGCTCGTCGCGGCAGGCGTAGGGCATATCCAGCCCCCGAAGGATGGCGCCGGTCAGGTTCAGCTGATCATCCAGCTGGCTGCTGTACTGGTGTGGGGCACCCAAGGCTGTGGACTGGAAGCCGGAGCTTATGGCCGCTTCGCAGCAGCGGTTAATGCCTGCGTACTGCTGCTTGTAAACCTCGTCGCACTGCTCTGCCTTGCTGGGTTGTGGCGCGTCTACAAGGATCGGTAGTCCGTCCAGATCGTGGATTCGGATCTGACCCAGGACGGGCATAGGCGATGGCTGAAAGATACCGTTCCTCTGGGATCGGTATTGCATCATCAGGGAGTTGGCCGCCATGTATGCCCGGAAGGTATGTGTTGCCGGTAGATCGGCTGTAATAGCGCATTGCGTATCCCTAGCGGCCAGCCGCTATCCAGTAAATGTCAAAGTTCGTGACCCCGTTGCTCGTGGTCCCATTCCCTGCACGACGATTAAAAGTCGCCTGATGTAGCGATGAATCGCCCCGGCTGGGTGAAACGTCCCAGCCGACGGGATTCACAACAATCAGTAGTGCAAATTCGAAAAAATTTAGGGCAGGAAAGGCGATGGGAAACGTCACGGAGACCGGCCCAGGGGTCGGGTTCCAGGCACGTCCCCATTGAATGATCCAGCCCCCCATCCAGCTCGGAAACGCGAAGTAACCGTTTGGCGCAAGGCTGTATGAAATACCCCACCGCAACTTTTGGGGCGTGATATAGGACGTGTTGTCATTGCCCGCGTCGGTCTGCGGCTGGCTAGCCACCTTTGCGACGCCTGCCAGTGCTTCGGTGGCCTGGGTCCCAGTGGTCTCGATGGTCGCATTGGCAGAGCCGTTGAACGCCACGCTTCCCGTAACCGCGCCGGTTAAGGCGATGGTTCGAGCATTGGCCAGTTTGGTGGCGATTCCCACTACGGTGGCACCCGACACGATGTTGGCGATAGCCGTCCAGATCTGCGCCGTGGCGGCCTTCACCGCCTTGGTGGTTGCCAGGATCAGGCTGCTGTCGCTGGCTTCGTCGTCGCTTTTGGCGTTCGGCAGGTTGCCCAGCCCCACGTCGTCCTTGGTGGTCGCCCTGGCCCGCAGGCCGGTGTAGTCGCCCACGCGGGCGGCGAAGTGCGCCACCAGAGGTCCGGCGACGTTCTCCACCGGGCGGCTATCGGTGACGATGTTGCTGTTCGGCAGCTCTGCGAGGGCCACGCAGTAGTGCTGCACACCGGCGCTGTCCACGTAGTCCACCTTTGCCATCCCCCAGACCACGCTCCAGGACGCCACCACGTCGTTCAGCTCGCGCTTCAGGGCGACGTCCAGCCAGGCGGTGGTGGGGAATGCCGGCGGCACCACAGGCAGCGCTGCAGAACGCTGCAGGCGCACGCCTTCCACGTAGGCGGTGCCCGGCTTGAGCTGATACGTCCCGCCCACTTTCTCCAGCTGCAGCGCGCTGCCGAAGAAGCACGCCCGCCCGTAGATGTCGCGGTTGCTCCGGCGCTCGCGCTCGTCGATGCCCGCCAGGCGCACGGTGAAGTCGTGCTGCCAGGTGCTGGCGTCGATGGTCAGACCGGTCAGCGCCTGGGCACCGTCGAACACCACCAGGAAGTTGCGGGTGACGTTGTTCCCCAGCTGCAGCGGCGGGATGTTGCGGCGCTTCTGCTGGGTAGGCACGTAGGCCACCATCAGCAGCACGTTCTCGGCGGTTTCCAGGCCGATCCAGTTCCAGTCGAAGTCACCGATATCGCTGCCCGCATCAGGCTGTAGACCACCTGGTTGGGGTTCACGTAGCCGGCCTGGGTGATGTCGTAGGTGCCGACGATCTGCCCGGCGGCCGGCTTGCCGGCAGCGCGGTCCACTGGCCCGTTGGGATCGAGGCCGGGCACGTTGGCCAGGATGAAGCGGGACACGGTGAGGATCTGCTGCGCGCCCTGCTTCTGCGCGATCAGGCGTTCACCGGCAAGGGTAATGCTGGCACCCATGGGGGTCTCCTACAGGCTGGCGACCAGCGTCTGCTGGTCGTCGTTGAAATCGACCGCGACCAGGCCAAGCGGCACCGGGGTGATGGTCACGAAGTCGTAGCGGCGGCAGGTGCGGCCGTACTGCTGAATCAGCACGCGCAGCAGCTCGGGGTTCTCGGCCAACTGGGTGTTGCTCAGTTGCAGCAGCACCACGTCCCAGTCGCGTTCGGGGTGGCGTTCCTCGATCTCCACATAGCCCACGCCCAGGCGCTGCAGAATGCGCTTCATGCCGGCAACGCTGCCGGCGTCCACGGCGTTGATGAAGGCGTGCTTCACCCGCAGGCGATACAGGGCCTCGGGCTCGCCCTTGAAGCGCGTGATGTCGCGCTGCCAGGCCAGCAGATCCAGGATGGTCATGTGGCAGGTGTCGGCGTCCATCTGCAGCAGCGGCCAGCGCAGCCAGCCTTCCACCTTTGTCCACCAGGCCTGTGCAGCGGCCTTGAGCTTTGCCAGCTCGGGGCCGTCTAGCCAGAAGGGCAGCCCGAGCTTAATCATGGGGCACCACCTGCAGGCTCTGGATCCGGGGGATGGCCAGCTCCGACACGATGTCGGCGTTCTGGAAGCGCAGCGACTCGATGCCGGGGAACTGTTGGTGCAGTTCCTCGCCCAGGCGGCTGAAGGAAAAGCGCGACTGCGGGTAGGTCAGGGTTGGTTGGTAGTCGGTGGTGGTGCTCTCGCGGAATGCGGCGCGCACGAACAGCTCGATGTTCGCCAGCAGGCTCTGGCGTTGCTCGGCGGTCAGCGTCGAACGCGGCCACACCTCCAGCATGATGGCGTGCAGGGTCTCCGGCATCTCCATCACCAGCAGGTCATCACCATGGCCATGGTTGCCCTGGTCACGGATGTGGGCGTTGATCTGCTCCAGGTAGGTGGCTGCCGGCACGTCCGCCTCGAACAGCACATAGGCATTGGCGCTACCAGGGCCACGCGGCGCACCGTGCAGGAAGTACACGCCATCGGGGCGCACGCCCGGGAAAGCCGAGATCAGCGCACGGTAGACGGCATCGGTGTGCCACTGGTTGACCGCCGAAAACTGGTTGCGCACGCGCAGGCGCAGCTCGTCGTCGGGCTCAGGATCCGCGCCGGGCGAGGTCAGCCAGCCGCTGCTGTTCACCACCTGGACGATGCCCGGCACGGGCTCCGGCAGAATGGCGTAGTAGCCCGGCGCCAGGTTGAAGCCGGCGCCGGTATCCACCGCCTCGGCCGGGATCTCCAGCTGCATCGCACCATCGGTGAACGTGCCATCGGCGGTCGTCACCAACTGGTAGATGTGCCCGTTGATCGAAGCGGACTGCACCACCGTGCCGGCCGGCACCTCCAGGGCGCCGCCGGCCGCCAGCCGGGTGAACAGCAGCATACCCTTGGCTTTGGTTGCACCCTTGCGCTCCACGTTCACGGCCCAGGCCAGCATGTCCAGCCAGGTGCCGGTGGCGGTCTTCACGAAGAAGTTCGGCAGCACGGTGCCGCTGATGAAGGTGATCAGCCACAGCACGGGCTTGGTCACCAGGGCGGTGACGATCCGCCAGAACGGCGAATAGGCGCTGGTGTTGCTCAGCGCACTGCCCTGGGCGGCCACTTCATTTTCCCAGGCTTGGCGCAGCCCTTGCTCGGTGGTCGGAATGCCGGCGTCATGGAGCGCCTGCTTGAAATCTACGGTCACAGGGTCACCTCAATCACTCCAAACTCAACGGTGCGCGCGGTCACCAGGTACTGGCCGGCGTCCACTTCGCGGATCTTCGCGGTGCCTGGCACCAGGCGTTCGTCGGCCTCCACCAGCAGCTCCAACTGCTGGATGCAGTCGCGCTGCCGAAGGCGGTCACGCTCAGCCACCAGGGTCACCAGCAGACCGCTCTCGCGGATCATGTGGGCGATGTCCTGGGCGATGCTCGCGCGGTCATCCACAAGCCGCGGCTGGCAAGACGGGTCCAGCGCCAGGTCGTTGTCCTGGATCAGCAGATCGATGTAGAGGCTCATCCGGCAGCCATCCCCAGCATGTTTTCCAGTTCCAGCGGGGTCATGGCCTTGCCGGTGTGGATCTCCACCTTCTCGATGTGATTGCCCCTGCTCTGGCTGGACGTGTTCTGGATCCGCGTCAGCAGGCCACCCGGCGGCACGCTGGCGGCCTGGCCCGGCGACAGGCTGGGAATGGCCGCATTGATCGTCTGCTGCATCTTCCGTGCGGCTGCTGCGCGCTTGGCGGCGCTCATGGCTTCGCCCATGCCTGGCGCTTCGGGCATATCGGCAAAGCTGGTATCGATCGAAACGCAGGGGATCTTGTTCAGCAGCTCGATCAGGCCTTTCAGCGCCTTGCCCAGCAGCGCGAACGGCGACAGGTTGGTGAAGGCCCACAGCAGGGTGTCCCACACGCTGTTCGCACCACTGGTCGCGCCCGTCAGTTCAGCGAGCCAGCCCAGCACGTTGGCGCCGATGCTCCACAGCTTCTGCAAGGCAGCCCAGCCCAGCTGCAGCACCGCCACCCAGATCTTGAACGCCAGCACCACGGGACTGATGATCGTCAGCAGCACCTGGAACCACGCGGTGTTGCCGAATTTGGCCTTCAACTGGACCCACCAGATGATGGCGGCACCCACAGCCACGATCAGCAGGACGATCCCCAGGACCAGCAGCGCGATAGAGCTGATCAGAATCGACAGCACCGACATCACCCCGCCCAGCACGGTCAGCAGACCCGCAGCGGCGACCAGGGCGAGCAGACCGAGGGTGATGTAGCCCAGCCAGCGCGCGATGTTCGGGAACATGGTCAGCCAGCGCTGGAAGGTCGTCCCCATCTTGGTGATGCGCTGAATCAGCGGCGTCAGCACGGGCATCAGCACCTGGCCCATCACGATGCGCAGGTTCTGCAGCATGGCGGCGAACTGATCGAACGGGTCCACCATGGCCTTGGCCATCTGCTCGGCCTGCTCCATGCCTTTCACCTTGCCCAGCTTGTCCAGGCCACCGCGCAGCCGGTCGGTGTCCTTCATCAGGGTGACGATCAAGCGCGACGCCTCGCCGCCGAAGGCACCGGTGATGGCGTCGAGCTTCGCCTGGGTGTCCAGGTCGCCGAACTTCCCTTTCAGCTTGTCCAGGATCGACAGCATGGGTAGCAGCTGGCCGTTGCTGTCGGTGAACTTCATGCCGAGCTTGTCCGAAGCCCCGGCGATGTTCTCGAAGAAGGACTTGTACAGCCCGCCCGCCTCGCCACCTTCGATGGTGGTGCCGAGCGTGCCCAGGACGGCCATCTGCTCGGCCAGGCTCACACCGGCCGCCGAAGCGCCAATGCCGGTGGCCTTGAAGGCGTCGTTCAACTGCTGGCCACTGGTGCGGAACAGCTGGACGGCGAGCGCACTCTGCCCGGCCAGCATCTCCACCCACTCGCCTTTGCCCATGGCGTCCGCCTGGGCCTTGTTCAGGCCATACAGCTTGCCGATGTAGGCGCTGACGGTCTCGCTGTCGGTCTTGGTGGCCTTGGCCAGCACGTTGGAGGCGTTGGTGAACAGGGCCAGCTGCGAGCCGGTCAGGTCCTTTACCGCACCTTCGATGCTGTAGGCGGACTGGACAAAGGCGGTCGCGTTCTCGCCGTAGGCCACGGCGAACTCGAAGGATTTCGCCTGGAGCGAGTCCAGGGCGTCTTCGGCCACCCCCAGGGAACGCACCTCGCCCAGCGCGCGGAGCTGGTCCCGCGCAGGCTGCAGGCCTTCCTTGAACGCCACGATGGTGCCGACCACGCCCGCCATGCCGGCGCCCATCTGCACGAAGCCGTTCTTGCCGACCTCGGCCACGTCCTGCAGCTGCCTGGCGACGTTGGCGGCCGGGGCCGTCACCTGATCGACCAGGCGCAGGATGAAGTCAAGGTGACTGGTGGTGGATGCAGCAGCCATTCATTGGGTCTCGGTCAGCCGTTCAGCGCCTTGGCGATGCCGTTGGCCACGGCGATCTCCATGCGGCGCCAGTGTTCGTCCTCCAGCCACTTGGCGGTGCCCAGGTTGTCAGCCGTGGGCGCCGCGCCAGGCAGCCAGCGCTCGACCAGGGCCATCAGTTGGCCCAGGCCGTCCTCGGTCAGGCGCTCGGCGTGGGCGAGGGCTTTTTTACGGTCACTTCAACGTCGGGCGCGTACTCTTCCAGCAGCGCGCCGGCCAGCTTCATGGTGGTCAGCGGGTTGACCAGCTGCGGATCCAGGGTGAAGGTAAATTCCTTCTCGCTGACCACTTCAGCCCCGGCCACCTCGCAGAGATGGTCAATCTGAACCCCTTGGCGGACGGGTGTGGACGTTTTGTGGACAGTGAAACGAAATGCGAGAAGCGTGTGGACGTCGCCGCAGTGGCGCTAGCCTAGGCCCCTTGCGGGCTCCAGGCGTTTCTTAAGGGGCGATCACTCGCCCTCATCAAACTTGTTGTTGATCAGCTCGATCAGGGCGTTGAGGGCTTCGTCGCCCTGGTCCCCATCGGTGTGCAGGTGGATGGGCGTACCTTTGCCGGCGGCCAGCATCATCACGGCCATGATGCTCTTGCCGTCCACCAGGCTTTCCGGGGAACGTCCGACGCGGACCTGACACGGGAAGCGGCCTGCCACGCCGACGAACTTCGCCGCAGCGCGGGCGTGCAGGCCGAGCTTGTTGCAGATGGTGACTTCACAGGCAGGCATCGCGTGGGTCCTTTCAGGTGAGGTCGCGGTGGCGAACCTGGACGTTCTTGAGAAGCGGTTTGAGGGCGCGCCCGATGCGCTCGGCGAGGTACACGGAGCGGTGGTGACCGCCGGTGCAGCCGATGGCGATGGTGACATAGGCGCGGTTGCTGGCAGCGAACCGGGGCAGCCATTTGTTCAGATAGCCGACGATGTCCTGGTACATCTCCTCGACATCGGGCTGGGCGGCCAGGTAGTCGGCCACGATGCTGTCGAGCCCGGAAAAGTCGCGCAGGTCGGGCTTCCAGTAGGGATTGGGCAGGCAGCGCACGTCGAATACCAGGTCGGCGTCCACCGGCATGCCGCGCTTGAAGCCGAAGGACTCCACCAGGAAGGCGGTGCCGGGTTCGGGCTTGTTGAGCAGGCGCAGCTTGATGGTGTCGCGCAGCTGGTAGAGGTTCAGGTGCGTGGTGTCGATCTTGAGGTCGGCGAGGTCGGCAATCGACGCGAGCAATTTGCTCTCGTCGTGGATGGCCTCGGCCAGGGATCGGTTCTCGGTGGTCAGCGGGTGGCGCCGGCGGGTCTCGGAGAAGCGCTTGAGCAGCGTCTCCTCATCAGCGTCCAGATACAGCAGATCGCAGAGGATGTGCTTGGCGCGGGCCTCGGCGAGCAGTTCCGGGAAGCGCTGGAGCTGGCTCGGCAGGTTGCGGGCGTCGATGGACACCGCAACCTGGGGGTGAAGCAGTTCGGTGTGCAGCAGGGCGCGCTCGGCGAGCTCGGGAAGAAGCCCGGCAGGGAGGTTGTCGATGCAGTAGAAGCCGTTGTCTTCGAGTACGTCGAGTGCCGTGCTCTTGCCGGATCCGGAGCGACCACTGACGATGACCAGGCGCATGCCGGTGCCTACTGTGCGTTCTGCACGTCGACGACCACTTGGTACAGGTTCTCGCTGTCCTGCGCGTGACGCAGGCGATCCCGTACGTCGCTGCGGTCGAGCATGCTGGCGATCTGGCGCAGCAGCTCCAGGTGCTCATCGGTCGCCGCCTCGGGGACCAGCAGCACGAACAGCAGGTCCACGGGGGCGCCGTCGATGGCGTCGAAATCAACGGCCGCATCCAGGCGCAGCACGGCACTCACCGGCGCAGCGCAGCCCTGAAGGCGACAGTGGGGAATGGCGATGCCGTTGCCGAAGCCGGTCGAGCCAAGCTTTTCGCGGGCAACGAGGCTTTCGAAGATGTCTTGCGAGTCGAGATCCACCAGGTCGCGTGCGACGAGGTTGGCGATCTGTTCCAGCACGCGTTTCTTGCTGCCGCCCGGCACGTTCACGAGTGAACGGCCGGGGGTCAGGATTTGCTCAAGTCGGATCATAGGGAAGGGAGAGGTCAGCGGACGGTCGCGCCCTGCTGGCGGTTGAGCTGCTTTTCCTTGTGCTTGATCAGTTGGCGGTCGAGTTTGTCGGTCAGCAGGTCGATGGCGGCGTACATGTCTTCATGCTCGGCGTTGGCAACGACCTCGCCGCCTGCAATGTGCAGGGTGGCTTCAATCTTCTGCTTCAGCTTCTCGACCTGCATGATCACTTGCACGTTGGTTATCTTGTCGAAGTGGCGCTCCAGACGTTCGAATTTTTCGATCACGTAGTCGCGCAGGGCGTCGGTCACATCCAGTTGATGTCCACTGATGTTGACTTGCATACCGCTTTCTCCTTATTGCCCGTGTGTAAGAGACAGGCTAACGGGCCTGCCACCGGAACACTTTGGCGTGGATCAATCCGCTCACATCAGTCGCTTGCGTTCGCTGGAAGGTGCGATGCCAAGCGATTCCCTGTACTTGGCGACTGTGCGGCGGGCCACTTGGATACCCTGTGCTTCCAGTAAACCAGCGATCTTGCTGTCGCTCAACGGCTTTTTGGCATTTTCGGCGGCCACCAGTTTCTTGATGATCGCGCGGATCGCGGTGGACGAGCATTCGCCACCTTCGGAGGTGCTGACGTGGCTGGAGAAGAAGTATTTCAGCTCGTAAATGCCACGTGGCGTGTGCATGAATTTCTGGGTGGTGACGCGAGAAATCGTGGACTCGTGCATCCCGACCGCCTCGGCGATGTCGTGCAGGACCAGCGGCTTCATGGCTTCGTCGCCGTATTCGAGGAAGCCTCGCTGATGCTCCACGATCTGGGTAGCCACCTTCATGAGGGTTTCGTTGCGGCTTTGCAGGCTCTTGATGAACCAGCGTGCCTCTTGCAACTGGTTGCGCATGAAGGTGTTGTCCGCGCTGGAGTCGGCACGGCGCACGAAACCTGCGTAGTGCGGGTTGACGCGCAGGCGGGGCACGGCCTCCTGGTTCAACTCGACCAGCCAACGGTCGTTGTGCTTGCGAACGATGACGTCGGGCACGACGTATTCCGGTTCGCTGGCTTCGATCTGCGAGCCCGGGCGGGGATTGAGCGCCTGGATCAGTTCGATGACCTGGCGCAGCTCGTCT
This sequence comes from Pseudomonas sp. FeS53a, assembly GCF_000931385.1. Lineage (NCBI taxonomy): Bacteria > Pseudomonadati > Pseudomonadota > Gammaproteobacteria > Pseudomonadales > Pseudomonadaceae > Pseudomonas > Pseudomonas sp. FeS53a. The sequence continues at coordinate 137,536 of NZ_JYFT01000060.1, read as the reverse complement.
TCCTTGAGCTTCATGCGGCGCATGAGCTGGCTGTAATCGCGGCTACCGAGCAGGTCGAGGTAGTCGCCCGTGAGGCGCTGGGCTTCACCCAGCCAGGGGGTATTGGTAGGCAGTTGGCGTAGTTGCAGCAGCAGGCATTCGCGCAGGTCGCGTGCGCCGACGCCGGCGGGTTCGAACTGCTGGACCCGATTGAGCACGACCTTGACCTCATCCACCTCGATACCCAGTTCGGGGTCGAAGGATTCGGTGATCTCCTCGAGGGTTTCTTCGAGGTAGCCGTCGTTGTTGATGCAATCGATGATGGTGACGCCGATCAGGCGGTCGGTGTCCGACATCGGTGCGAGGTTCAGTTGCCACAGCAGGTGGCTTTGCAGGCTCTCCCCGGCGGAGGTGCGGGAGGTGAAGTCCCATTCGTCATCATCGGAGCTGGGCAGGCTGCTGGCGCTGGTCTGGTACACGTCTTCCCAGGCGGTATCGACGGGAAGTTCACTGGGTATGCGTTCGTGCCACTCGCCCTCGTCGATGCCCTCGCTGTCGCTGGTGGGCACGGTGGTTTCCTGGAAGCTTGCTTCCTGGCTACCGGAGTTGGGCTGCTGCTCGCTCTCCGCCATGGGGTCGGAGTTGTCGAAATCCTCCCCTTCCTCCTGGCGTTCGAGCATGGGGTTGGACTCCAGCGCTTCCTGGATCTCCTGCTGCAGGTCCAGGGTGGAGAGTTGGAGTAGGCGGATGGCCTGTTGCAGCTGCGGGGTCATCGTCAGCTGCTGGCCCATCTTCAGGACAAGCGATGGTTTCATGGCAGGGGGCTTTGCACCTTATTCGCCGGCGCGTGTGCGCCATCCACTACAGGACGCCGAGGCGCCACCAGGAAGCAAATTATATGCCTGACCTTGAATGATTTTTCCAGCAGGCGCAACGCCCTTGTGCGGCGCTGCGTGGCTCAGAGGCGGAATTCGTGCCCCAGGTAGACTTCCTTGACCAGCTGGTTGGCCAGGATTTCCTCGGCGGTACCTTCTGCAATCAGCTGGCCGTCGTTGACGATGTAGGCCGTCTCGCAGATATCCAGCGTCTCGCGAACGTTGTGATCGGTGATGAGTACGCCGATGCCCTTGTTCTTGAGGTGGTGGATGATCTGCTTGATATCGCCCACGGAGATGGGGTCGACGCCGGCGAAGGGTTCGTCCAGCAGGATGAACTTCGGCGCGGTGGCCAGTGCGCGGGCGATCTCGACGCGGCGACGTTCACCGCCGGAGAGGCTCATGCCGAGGCTGTCGCGGATGTGGCTGATGTGGAATTCCTGCAACAGGCTTTCCAGCTCACGATGGCGCCCGGCGCGATCCAGGTCCTTGCGGGTTTCCAGGATCGCCATGATGTTGTCCGCCACGCTCAGCTTGCGGAAGATCGAGGCTTCCTGCGGCAGGTAGCCTATACCGGCGCGCGCCCGGCCATGCATGGGCTGGTGGGTGACATCCTGCTGGTCGATCAGGACACGGCCCTGATCAGCCTTGACCAGGCCCACGATCATGTAGAAGCAGGTGGTCTTGCCTGCGCCGTTGGGGCCGAGCAGGCCGACGATCTGGCCGCTCTCGATGGACAGGCTGACGTCACGGACCACCTGGCGGCTCTTGTAGCTCTTGGCCAGGTGCTGGGCTTTGAGGATCGCCATTACTGTGCTTGTCCCGCTTGCTTCTTGGGCTGGATGACCATGTCGATGCGCGGACGCGGCGTGCCGACGTTGGTGCCGGTGGCACGACCTGCGTTGACGATCTGGCGGCGGGTGTCGTAGACGATCTTCTCGCCTTCGAAGGTATTGCCTTCCTGGATCACCTTCGCCTGGTCGATCAGCACGATGCGCTCGTTGGAAGCGAAGTACTGGATGGTGCGCCCGTAGGCCTTGACGATCTGCTTGTCCGGAGCCGGCTTCTGCTCGTAGTACGCCGGCTTGCCCACCGAGGTGAACACATCCAGCTCGCCCTGGGCGTTCTGGGTGATGGTTACGGTGTCGCCGGTGATCTTCAGGGTGCCTTGGGTAATGACCACGTCACCGCGATAGACTGCTACGCCCTGCTTGTCATCGAGCTCGGCGCTGTCCGCCTGGACGCGGATGGGCTGGTCGCGGTCGCTGGGCAGTGCCCAGGCGCTGGCACTTCCGAGTGCGGCACCCAGGCTGAGCAGTAGGGGGAGGGTTTTAACGAACCTCATGCTGGCCTCTTACGTTGGACAGCAGGAGCATCCTGCCGTCATTCAAGTACGCTTTCATTCCTTGTGCCGTGGTGACCCCGTTGGCGGCGTCGATTTTAACGGCTTGCTCGGTCTGCGCATATTCCTGATCCGGGAATACGGTCAGCCGGCTGGTGGTCAGAATGGTCGGCCGTCCCTTGGGGTCGGTGCGGGCCACACGGACCTGTTCGATCAGTTCGACCTGCTTGCCCTCCGGGCCCACCTCTCCGCGTTCGCTCTGAACATGCCAAGGGTAGTCGGTGCCACGATAAAGCTGCAGGTCCGGCTTGGTCAGCATCGTCACATCGGTGGCCTTGATGTGCTCGAGCTTGTCCGCCGTCATTTCATAGTGGCGCTTGCCATCTTCCTGGAACTGCACGCTGGTGGCATTGATGACGTAGAAGTCGATGGCATTTTCGTCCCCGGCGGGCTGGGCCTGGCGGTCCATGAAGCTCTCGGGGCGGATGTTCCAGTAGCCCAGTGCGATCAGCAGAGCGGCAAGGGGCGCAAGGATCAGGGCGAGGCGAACGTTCTTGGGCATGGCTGGACCTACAGGTAGGCGGCTTGCGCGGTGTCCAGGGTGTCCTGGGCGCGCATGATCAGTTCGCAGAACTCGCGTGCTGCACCTTCTCCGCCCTTGGCCACGGTGACGCCATGGGCATGCTGGCGCACGAAGTCGTCGGCGCTGGCAACGGCCATGCCCAGGCCAACTCGGCGGATCACGGGCAGGTCGGGCAGGTCGTCGCCCAGGTAGGCGACCTGGCTGTAGTCCAGCCCCAGTTCGCCCAGCAGTTCATCGAGAACGACCAGTTTGTCCTCGCGGCCCTGGTACAGGTGCTGGATACCGAGGTTGCGTGCACGGCGCTCCACCACCGGGGTGCTGCGTCCGGAGATGATGGCCGTGCGTACGCCGGAGTTGATCAGCATCTTGATGCCGTGGCCGTCCAGGGTATTGAAGGTCTTGAATTCGCTGCCGTCTGCCAGGAAGTAGAGCTTGCCATCGGTGAGCACGCCATCCACGTCAAAGACTGCCAGACGGATCGCCTGGGCACGCTGGTGCAGGTGTTCGCTCATCAGATCACTCCGGCGCGGGTCAGGTCGTGGATGTGCAGGGCGCCGACGGGGGTGTCGTTGTCATCCATCACCACCAGCACGTTGATCTTGTGGTCTTCCATGATCTTCAAGGCTTCGGCCGCCAGCATTTCGCCGCGTGCGGTCTTGCCGTGTATGGTCATGACCTCGTCGATGCTCGCCTGGTGCACATCGACGCCCTTGTCGAGGGTCCGGCGCAGGTCGCCGTCGGTGAAGATGCCGGCAAGACGGCCGTCATTCTCCAGCACGATGGTCATGCCGAGCCCCTTGCGGGTCATTTCCAGCAGGGCGTCGCGCAGCGAGGTGCCACGGGCGACCCGGGGCAGCGCGTCGCCACTGTGCATGACGTTTTCCACTTTCAGCAGCAGGCGACGGCCAAGCGCACCGCCCGGGTGCGAGAAGGCGAAGTCTTCCGCAGAGAAGCCGCGTGCTTCCATCAGGGCAATGGCCAGGGCATCGCCCAGCACCAGTGCCGCCGTGGTGGAGGAGGTGGGTGCCAGGTTGAGCGAGCAGGCTTCTTTGTCCACGCGGGCATCAAGGCGTGCCTCGGCCGCTTTCGCCAGCGCCGATTCCGGGTTGCCGGTCATGCTGATGAGCGGGATGCCCAGGCGCTTGATCAGCGGCAACAGGGTGACGATCTCCGCCGTCGAGCCGGAATTGGAGAGGGCCAGTACCACGTCGTCGCGCGTGATCATGCCCATGTCGCCGTGGCTTGCTTCCGCCGGGTGGACGAAGAAGGAAGGCGTGCCAGTGCTGGCCAGGGTTGCGGCGATCTTGCGGCCGACGTGGCCGGATTTGCCCATGCCGACCACCACGACACGCCCCTTGCAGGCAAGGGCGAGTTCGCAGGCTTTGATGAAATCGCCGTCGATTCGCTGGAGAAGGGCGTCAATGGCGTCGCGTTCCAGTTGGATAGTGCGTTGCGCGGATTGGATCAGATCGCTGGACTGGCTCATGTCTTGAGTGCAGTGGCCGAGGAAAAGGCGCGGATTATACCGGTAAAGCTTGAATCGCTCACGTTCGATCGTCGTCAATGATGCGTCGAACCTGTCACGCTCCTGAATGAAGCTGTCTGCGGCCTTGGGTGGCAAAGGGCGCAATGCTATGATCCGCCGCCTGTTCGGCCACCTCGCCGGGCCGTGTCCCGTCTGCGGGATACGACGTCCATTCAGGGATGGCCGCATCGCAAGGAGTACAGATGAGCGCCGATAACGCTTATGCCGTGGAGCTGAAGGGCCTGACCTTCAAGCGCGGCGAGCGCAGCATTTTTCGCGACGTTGACATACGCATACCCCGTGGCAAGGTCACCGGGATCATGGGGCCGTCCGGCTGTGGCAAAACCACGCTCCTTCGCCTGATCGCTGCTCAACTGAAACCGGCGTCGGGAGAAGTCTGGGTCAATGGTCAGAACCTGCCCTCGCTTTCCCGTTCCGAACTCTTCGACATGCGCAAGCAGTTCGGCGTGTTGTTCCAGAGCGGCGCGTTGTTCACCGATCTGGATGTGTTCGAGAACGTGGCCTTCCCGCTGCGCGTCCATACCCAGCTCCCCGAGGAGATGATCCGCGACATCGTGCTGATGAAGCTCCAAGCCGTCGGGTTGCGTGGCGCCATCGACCTGATGCCCGATGAACTCTCCGGCGGTATGAAGCGGCGCGTGGCGCTGGCACGGGCCATCGCCCTGGATCCGCAGATCCTGATGTATGACGAACCCTTCGTGGGCCAGGACCCGATCGCCATGGGCGTTCTGGTACGCCTGATCCGCCTGTTGAATGACGCGCTCGGCATCACCAGCATCGTCGTCTCCCATGACCTGGCGGAGACCGCGAGCATCGCCGACTACATCTATGTAGTGGGGGATGCGCAGGTGCTTGGCCAGGGCTCTCCGGCCGAGCTGATGGACTCGGACAATCCGCGGATCCGCCAATTCATGAAGGGCATCCCCGACGGGCCGGTGCCGTTCCACTTCCCGGCGCCCGATTACCGTAACGACTTGCTGGGAGAGCATTGATGCGCAAGAAGTCCCCGCTCGAGCGCATCCGCCTGCTCGGGCGCGCCGGCCTTGACGTGGTCGAGGCGCTCGGCCGTTCCACCCTGTTCCTGTTGCGCGCCCTGTTCGGCCGCACCGGGACCGGTTCCGGCTTCCAGCTGCTGGTCAAGCAGCTTTATTTCGTTGGCGTGCTGTCGCTGCCGATCATCGTCGTCTCCGGCATCTTCATCGGCATGGTGCTGGCATTGCAGGGCTACAACATCCTCGTCGGCTACGGGTCCGAGCAGGCTGTCGGGCAGATGGTCGCACTGACCCTGCTACGCGAGCTCGGCCCGGTTGTCACGGCGCTGCTGTTCGCAGGGCGTGCCGGCTCCGCGCTGACCGCCGAGATTGGCAACATGAAATCCACCGAGCAGCTCTCCAGCCTGGAGATGATCGGTGTCGACCCGCTCAAGTACATCATTGCGCCTCGCCTGTGGGCCGGCTTCATCTCGATGCCGGTGCTCGCGCTGATCTTCAATGTGGTCGGCATCTGGGGCGGTGCGATGGTGGCCATTGACTGGCTCGGCGTCTATGACGGCTCGTTCTGGTCGAACATGCAGAACAGTGTCGAATTCACAGAAGATGTACTCAATGGCGTGCTGAAAAGCCTGGCCTTCGCCTTCGTCGCCACCTGGATCGCCGTGTTCCAGGGCTACGACTGCGAGCCCACTTCCGAAGGGATCAGCCGCGCAACGACTAAAACCGTGGTCTATGCCTCGTTGGCCGTGCTGGGGCTCGACTTCATCCTGACCGCCCTGATGTTTGGAGATTTCTGATGCAAATCCGCACCCTGGAAATTGGTGTCGGCCTGTTCCTCCTGGCCGGGTTGCTTGCCCTGCTGCTGCTGGCGCTGCGTGTCAGCGGGCTGTCCGTCGGCAGTGCCGGCGAGACGTACAAGGTTTATGCACATTTCGACAATATCGCCGGTCTCACTGTCAGAGCGAAGGTGACCATGGCCGGCGTGACCATCGGCCGGGTCACGGCCATCGACCTTGATCGCGACAGCTACACCGGTCGCGTCACCATGGAGCTGGAGAAGAAGGTGGACAACCTGCCGACCGACTCCACCGCGTCCATCCTGACTGCCGGCCTGCTGGGCGAGAAGTACATCGGGATCAGCGTCGGCGGCGACGACCAGTTGCTGAAGGACGGCAGCACCATCCGCGATACCCAGTCCGCGCTGGTGCTGGAGGACCTGATCGGCAAGTTCCTGCTCAATACGGTCAACAAGGACACCAAGTGAGGACCTTCGAAATGATCAAAGCCCTGCGAAACGGCCTGTTGCTGCTGCTGGCGGCGTTGCCCCTGCTGGCCAATGCGGCACCGAGTGCCCGCGATGTGGTGCAGCAGACCACCGACAAGCTGCTTAGCGATCTCAAGGCCAACAAGGCCCAGTACCGCAGCAACCCAAGTGCCTTCTACGATGCGCTGAACGGCATCCTGGGTCCGGTTGTGGATGCTGACGGCATTTCCCGCAGCATCATGACCGTCAAGTACTCGCGCCAGGCTACCCCGGAGCAGATGACCCGCTTCCAGGAGAACTTCAAGCGCAGCCTGATCCAGTTCTACGGCAATGCACTGCTGGAGTACGACAACCAGGACATCCGCGTCCTGCCCGCCAAGCAGGAAGACCCCGAGCGCACCAGCGTCGGTATGGAAGTGAAGGACAGCAAGGGCACCGTCTACCCCGTCTCCTACACCATGGTGAACATCGACGGTCAATGGATGCTGCGCAACGTGATCATCAACGGCATCAACATCGGCAAGCTGTTCCGCGATCAGTTCGCCGACGCCATGCAGAAGAACGGCAACGACCTCAACAAGACCATCGACGGCTGGGCCGAGATCGTGGCGAAGGCCAAGCAGTCCGAGGAAGGCCAGAAGGCTGCCGGTCATGAGTGAGGCGTCTCTGGTTGCGGGTAGCGGCGGGGAGCTCAAGCTCCTCGGCGTCCTCGACTACAGCAGCGGCCCCGCCTTGCGTGAAACCGGTGCCAGGCTGATCCGCGAGCAGGCCGCCGCTGCCCTGGTGGTTGACTGTTCCGGCGTGGAGAAGTCCAGCAGCGTCGGGCTTTCCCTGTTGCTGGCCTTCATGCGTGATGCCCGCAAGGCCGGCAAGACTCTCAGCATCCGCGCGTTGCCTGAGGACATGCGGCAGATTGCCGGTGTATCCGGGCTCGACGCGTTGCTGCCCCTCGAGCACTGATGCCCGAAAGCCCTCCGTCAGGCCCCGCATGCGCGGGGTTCGCAGGCGGGGGGCTTTTTTGTATCATTGCCGACCCGCGCGCACAGGGCGCCGATAGAGGTTGAGCATGCAGGCCGTAGAAGTGAAAAGCCTCCTGGAGGCGAAGTTGCCCGGTACCCAGGTCGAAGTGGAAGGCGAAGGTTGCAACTTCCAGCTGAACCTGATCAGCGACGAACTGGCCGCCCTCAGCCCGGTCAAGCGCCAGCAGCAGGTCTATTCGCACCTGAATCCCTGGATCGCCGACGGCAGCATCCACGCTGTCACCATGAAATTCTTCAGCCGCGCCGGCTGGGCCGAGCGTTCCTGACCCCCCGGCGACGAGACTCCTAATGGACAAACTGATTATCACCGGCGGCCAACGCCTCGATGGCGAAATCCGCGTTTCCGGCGCCAAGAACTCGGCCCTGCCGATCCTGGCTGCCACGCTGCTGGCCGATACCCCGGTCACCGTCTGCAACCTGCCGCACCTGCACGACATCACCACCATGATCGAGCTGTTCGGCCGCATGGGCGTGCAGCCGGTCATCGATGAGAAACTCAGCGTCGAAGTGGACGCCAGCACCATCAAGACCCTGGTCGCGCCCTATGAGCTGGTGAAGACCATGCGTGCCTCGATCCTGGTGCTCGGCCCCATGGTCGCGCGTTTCGGCCTGGCCGAAGTGGCACTGCCCGGTGGCTGCGCCATCGGCTCGCGCCCGGTCGACCTTCACATCCGCGGTCTCGAAGCCATGGGCGCGCTTATCGACGTCGACGGCGGCTACATCAAGGCCCGTGCTCCGGCCGGTGGCCTGCGTGGTGCGCACTTCTTCTTCGATACCGTCAGCGTGACCGGTACCGAGAACATCATGATGGCCGCCACCCTGGCCAACGGCCGTACCGTGCTGGAAAACGCCGCCCGCGAACCGGAGGTGGTCGACCTGGCCAACTGCCTGATCGCCATGGGTGCGCAGATCCAGGGCGCCGGCACCGACACCATCATCATCGACGGCGTGAAGCGCCTCGGTGGTGCGCGCTACAGCGTGATGCCCGACCGTATCGAGACCGGCACCTATCTGGTCGCCGCGGCCTCCACCGGCGGTCGCGTCAAGCTGAAGGACACCGATCCGACCATCCTCGAGTCCGTGCTGCTCAAGCTGGAAGAAGCAGGTGCCCACATCAGCACCGGTAACAACTGGATCGAGCTGGACATGAAGGGCAACCGCCCGAAAGCCGTCAACGTGCGCACCGCGCCGTACCCGGCATTCCCCACCGACATGCAGGCCCAGTTCATCTCTATGAACGCCGTTGCCGAAGGCACCGGTGCGGTCATCGAGACGGTGTTCGAGAACCGCTTCATGCACGTCTACGAGATGAACCGCATGGGCGCCCAGATCCTGGTCGAGGGCAACACCGCCATCGTCACCGGCGTGCCGAAGCTCAAGGGCGCCCCGGTGATGGCCACCGACCTGCGTGCATCCGCCAGCCTGGTGATCGCCGGCCTGGTCGCCGAGGGCGACACGCTGATCGACCGCATCTACCACATCGACCGTGGCTACGAATGCATCGAGGAAAAACTCCAGCTGCTCGGCGCCAAGATCCGCCGCGTGCCGGGCTAACAAGGGAACCCCATGCTCACCATCGCGCTGTCCAAGGGCCGCATTCTCGATGACACCCTGCCGCTGCTGGCAGAGGCCGGCATCGTGCCCACCGAGAATCCGGACAAGAGCCGCAAGCTCATCATCCCGACCACCCAGGATGACGTTCGCCTGCTGATCGTCCGCGCCACCGACGTGCCGACCTATGTCGAACACGGCGCTGCCGACCTCGGCGTGGCGGGCAAGGACGTGCTGATGGAGTACGGCGGGCAGGGGCTCTATGAGCCCCTCGACCTGAAGATCGCCAACTGCAAGCTGATGACCGCCGGTGCGGTCGGCGCGCCGGAGCCCAAGGGGCGCCTGCGCGTGGCCACCAAGTTCGTCAACGTCGCCAAGCGCTACTACGCCGAACAGGGTCGCCAGGTCGACGTGATCAAGCTCTACGGCTCCATGGAGCTGGCCCCGCTGGTCGGTCTTGCCGACAAGATCATCGACGTGGTGGACACCGGCAACACCCTGCGCGCCAATGGCCTGGAACCCCAGGAACTCATCGCCACCGTCAGCTCCCGCCTGGTGGTCAACAAGGCCTCGATGAAGATGCAGCACGCACGCATCCAGGCCCTCATCGACACGCTGCGCGAAGCGGTCGAGAAGCGACACCGTCACTGATACCCGTTGCCCTCCAGGCCCGTTTCCCGCTCGGGAGCCGGCCTGGCGTGCAGCTCCGGCCCTATCCGTGTCATAGCGAATTTTCTCGGGTGCCCGCACGGTGGGCTTGGTAGTCTAGCGGCGCCCGAGTTAACGCCATTCTTACAAGAGGCTCGCTATGACTGCTCCCATTGCTATCCGTCGTCTCAATGCCGCTGATCCGGACTTCGGTCGACACCTGGATCATCTGCTGAGCTGGGAAAGCGTTTCCGACGAGGCGGTCAACCAGCGCGTCCTCGACATCATCCAGGCCGTGCGCGAGCGTGGCGATGCCGCCGTGGTCGAGTTCACCCAGCGCTTCGATGGCGTGCAGGCCACCACCATGGCGGAGCTGATCCTCCCTCGCGAGCGCCTGGAGCTGGCCCTGACCCGCATCACCGCCGAACAGCGCCAGGCGCTGGAGAAGGCCGCCGAGCGGGTGCGCCTGTACCACGAGAAGCAGAAGCAGGACTCCTGGACCTACACCGAGGCCGACGGCACCGTGCTGGGCCAGCAGGTCACCCCGCTGGACCGTGCCGGCCTGTACGTACCGGGCGGCAAGGCGTCCTACCCGTCTTCCGTGCTGATGAACGCCATCCCGGCCAAGGTCGCCGGCGTGGCCGAAGTGGTGATGGTGGTGCCGACCCCCCGTGGCGAGATCAACGAGATCGTCCTCGCCGCCGCCTGCGTGGCCGGCGTCGACCGCGTCTTCACCATTGGTGGCGCCCAGGCCGTGGCCGCGCTGGCCTACGGCACCGAGAGCGTGCCGCGTGTGGACAAGATCGTCGGCCCCGGCAACATCTACGTGGCCACTGCCAAGCGCCACGTCTTTGGCCAGGTAGGCATCGACATGATCGCCGGCCCCTCGGAGATCCTGGTGGTCTGCGACGGTGACACCGACCCGGACTGGATCGCCATGGACCTGTTCTCCCAGGCCGAGCACGACGAGGATGCCCAGGCCATCTTGGTCAGCCCCGATGCCGCGTTCCTCGACAAGGTGGCTGCCAGCATCGACAAGCTGCTGCCGACCATGGAGCGTGCCGAGATCATCCGCACCTCCCTCAGCAACCGCGGGGCGCTGATCCAGGTCGCCGACCAGGCCCAGGCCTGCGTGGTGGCCAACCGCATCGCCCCGGAACACCTGGAGCTGTCGGTCGCCGAGCCCGAGGCCTGGCTGCCGCACATCCGCCACGCGGGCGCCATCTTCATGGGTCGCTACACCGCCGAGGCACTGGGCGACTACTGCGCCGGCCCGAACCACGTGCTGCCGACGTCCGGCACCGCGCGTTTCTCCTCGCCGCTGGGCGTGTATGACTTCCAGAAACGTTCGTCGATCATCTACTGCTCCGCTGATGGCGCGTCCGAGCTGGGCAAGACCGCTTCCGTACTGGCCCGTGGCGAGTCGCTGACCGCCCACGCCCGCAGTGCCGAATACCGGATCAAGGGGGAATAAGCATGAGCAAGTTCTGGAGTCCCTTCGTCAAGGAACTGGTGCCCTACGTACCGGGTGAACAGCCGAAGATCGCCAACCTGGTGAAGCTGAACACCAACGAGAATCCCTACGGCCCTTCGCCGATGGCCATCGCCGCGATGCAGGCGGAGCTGGGCGATAGCCTGCGCCTCTACCCGGACCCGAACAGCGACCGCCTCAAGCAGTCCGTCGCCGACCACTACGGTGTGACCACGGCCCAGGTGTTCGTCGGCAACGGCTCGGACGAGGTGCTCGCGCACATCTTCCACGGCCTGTTCCAGCACGGTCGCCCGCTGCTGTTCCCCGACGTGACCTACAGCTTCTACCCGGTCTACTGTGGCCTCTATGGCATTCCCTTCGAGGCGGTGCCGCTGGACGAGCAGTTCCAGATCCGTGTGGAGGACTACGCACGTCCCAACGGCGGCATCATCTTCCCCAACCCGAACGCGCCCACCGGCTGCCTGCTGACCCTGGACGCCGTGGAGGCCCTGCTGAACGGCAGCCCGGACTCGGTGGTGGTGGTCGACGAGGCCTACATCGACTTCGGTGGAGAGAGCGCCATCGCCCTGGTCGACCGCTACCCGAACCTGCTGGTGACCCAGACCCTGTCCAAGTCCCGCTCCCTGGCCGGCCTGCGTGTGGGCCTGGCGGTGGGGCACCCGGACCTGATCGAGGCCCTGGAGCGGATCAAGAACAGCTTCAACTCCTACCCGCTGGATCGCATGGCGATTGCCGGTGCGGCGGCGGCCTTCGATGACCGCGCCTGGTTCGATGAAACCCGCCAGCGCGTCATCCACAGCCGCGAGCAACTGGTGGCGGCGCTCGAGGCCCGTGGCTTCGAGGTACTGCCGTCAGCAGCGAACTTCGTCTTCGCCCGTCACCCGGGCAAGGATGCCGCGGGCATCGCGGCGGGGCTGCGGGAAAAGGGCGTGATCGTGCGCCATTTCAAGCAGGCACGCATCGCTCAGTTCCTGCGCATCACCATCGGCACGCCGGAGCAGAACCAGGCGCTGCTGGATGCCCTGGACGCAAGCTGATCGCGAAGCGGTAACGAAAAAGCCGAGGCATGACCTCGGCTTTTTCATGGGCGGACTCTGGCGGCCTCAGTCGTTCTCCGCCGGTGCCACCTGCTGGGGCGGGCGCAGGCCCACCTCCGCCACCAGTTCCAGCAACTTGCCGTTGCGCATCACCTGGATGCTGACCTTCTCGCCGGGCTTGGTGCGGGCCACCTGGTTCATCGAGCGGCGGCCATCGCCTGCCGGCTCACCGTCGATGGCGAGGATGATGTCCCCCGGCAGCAGGTTGGCGCGCTGGGCAGGACTGTCTCGGTAGATGCCGGCAACCACGATGCCGGGGCGGCCGGTGAGGCCGAAGGACTCCGCCAGCTCCGGTGTCAGCGGCTGCACCTCGATGCCCAGCCAGCCGCGGATCACCTGGCCGTGCTCGATGATGGCCTTCATCACCTCCAGGGCCAGCTTGGTGGGGATGGCGAAACCGATGCCCTGGGAGCCGCCGGTGCGGGAGAAGATCGCGGTGTTGATACCCACCAGGTTGCCGGCGGCATCCACCAGCGCGCCCCCCGAGTTGCCCGGGTTGATGGCGGCATCGGTCTGGATGAAGTCCTCGTAGGTGTTCAGGCCCAGCTGGTTGCGGCCCGTGGCGCTGATGATGCCCATGGTCACCGTCTGGCCGACCCCGAACGGGTTGCCGATGGCCAGGGCGACGTCGCCGATGCGGATGGCGTCGGAACGCCCGAGGGTGATGGCCGGCAGGTTGTCGAGGTCGATCTTGAGAACCGCCAGGTCCGTTTCCGGGTCGCTGCCCACCAGGCGAGCCAGGGTTTCGCGGCCATCCTTGAGGGCGACGACGATCTGCTCGGCACCGGCGGTGACGTGGTTGTTGGTCAGCAGGTAGCCCTCGGGGCTCATGATCACCGCCGAGCCCAGGCTGGACTCCATGCGGCGCTGGCGAGGCAGGTTGTCACCGAAGAAGCGGCGGAACTGCGGGTCGTCGAATAGCGGGTGCGCCGGCTTGCTCACCACTTTGGTGGTGTAGAGGTTGACCACGGCGGGCGACGCGCTGTTCACCGCCTCGGCGTAGGACTCGGGGCCGGGGCGCGAGACGCTGTAGCGGGGTGCTTCCTGAAGGTGGACTTCCTGGCGGGGCAGGCCCACCAGCTCGGGGTACTGCTGGATGATCAACAGGGCGACCAGTACGCCGACAAGCAGGGGCCAGCCGAAGAAACGCAGGGCCTTGGACATCGAGGGGAATCCTGAGGGTTGCGAGGGGGGAGAGGCCCCCTTAAGGTGGCGGCCATTATACGGGGCGGCGACGAAGAAAATAGCCGCGCGAAACAGCTTGTGAGGAGAGGCGGATGGCCATCGCACTGACCACCCTGGTGGAAGAAGCGGATCGTTACCTGGGCGCGTCGCGCATCAGCGACTATTGCCCCAACGGGCTGCAGGTGGAGGGGCGCCCCCAGGTACGGCGCATCGTCAGCGGCGTCACGGCCAGCCAGGCCCTGCTGGATGCGGCGGTGGAGGCCGATGCGGACGTGGTGCTGGTGCACCACGGCTATTTCTGGAAGGGCGAGAGCCCCTGTGTCACCGGCATCAAGCAGCGCCGATTGAAGACACTGCTCACCCACGACATCAGCCTGCTGGCCTATCACCTGCCGCTCGATGTCCACCCCGAGGTGGGCAACAACGTGCAGCTGGCACGGCAGCTCGACATCACCGTGGAGGGCCCTCTCGACCCGAACGATGCCAAGGTGGTCGGCCTGGTCGGCTCGTTGTCCGAGCCGATGGCGGCGCTGGACTTCGCCCGGCGCGTGCGCGACGTGCTCGGCCGCGAACCGCTGCTGGTGGAGGGATCGCGGTCGATCCAGCGCATCGGCTGGTGCACCGGCGGCGGCCAGGGCTACATCGACACGGCCATCGCGGCAGGCGTTGATCTCTACCTCACCGGCGAAGCATCCGAGCAGACCTTCCACAGCGCGCGGGAAAACGATGTCGGTTTCATCGCGGCCGGCCACCACGCCACCGAGCGCTACGGCGTGCAGGCGCTGGGCGAATACCTGGCTCGGCGCTTCGCCATCGAGCATCTGTTCATCGACTGTCCCAACCCGGTTTGAGGCGCTTTCGACGCCCATTTCCGCGGCTATATAACTAGATCGTTTCGTTCTAACAGGGCGCCTCAATATAAGGAGGCGCTGTGCTAGAGTGCGCGCTCGTCCACGGCCCGAAGGCCGTCGTATAAGACCGAAATCCGTGAGTAGCCATGCTCGATAAACTGACGCACCTGAAACAGCTGGAGGCGGAAAGTATCCACATCATTCGTGAGGTGGCCGCCGAATTCGACAACCCGGTGATGCTCTACTCCATCGGCAAGGACTCTGCCGTGATGCTCCACCTGGCACGTAAGGCCTTCTTCCCGGGCAAGCTGCCGTTCCCGGTGATGCATGTGGACACCCAGTGGAAGTTCCAGGAGATGTACCGGTTCCGCGACAAGATGGTCAGCGAACTGGGGCTCGAGCTGATTACCCACGTGAACCCCGAGGGCAAGGCCCAGGGCATCAACCCCTTCACCCACGGCAGTGCCAAGCACACCGACATCATGAAGACCGAGGGCCTCAAGCAGGCGCTCGACAAGTACGGCTTCGATGCCGCCTTCGGTGGCGCCCGCCGTGACGAGGAGAAATCCCGCGCCAAGGAGCGTGTGTATTCCTTCCGCGACAGCAAGCACCGCTGGGACCCGAAGAACCAGCGCCCCGAGCTGTGGAACGTCTACAACGGCAAGGTGAAGAAGGGCGAGTCGATCCGCGTGTTCCCGCTGTCCAACTGGACCGAACTGGACATCTGGCAATACATCTACCTCGAGCAGATCCCGATCGTCCCGCTGTACTTCGCCGCCGAGCGCGAAGTGATCGAGATGAACGGCGCGCTGATCATGATCGACGATGAGCGCATCCTCGAGCACCTGACGCCCGAGCAGAAGGCCAGCATCCAGAAGAAGATGGTGCGTTTCCGCACCCTGGGCTGCTACCCGCTCACCGGTGCGGTGGAGTCCACCGCCCAGTCGCTGCCGGAAATCATCCAGGAAATGCTCCTGACACGTACCTCCGAACGCCAGGGCCGTGTCATCGACCATGACCAGGCCGGTTCGATGGAAGAGAAGAAACGTCAGGGCTACTTCTAAGGATTCCGCACCATGAGCCACCAATCCGATCTGATCAGCCAGGACATCCTCGCCTACCTGGCCCAGCACGAGCGCAAGGAACTGCTGCGCTTCCTCACCTGCGGCAACGTCGACGACGGCAAGAGCACCCTGATCGGGCGCCTGCTGCATGACTCCAAGATGATCTACGAGGACCACCTCGAAGCCATCACCCGTGACTCCAAGAAGGTCGGCACCACCGGTGACGACGTCGACCTCGCCCTGCTGGTGGATGGCCTCCAGGCCGAGCGCGAGCAGGGCATCACCATCGACGTGGCCTACCGCTACTTCAGCACCGCCAAGCGCAAGTTCATCATCGCCGACACCCCCGGCCACGAGCAGTACACCCGCAACATGGCCACCGGGGCCTCCACCTGCGACCTGGCGATCATCCTGGTGGATGCCCGCTACGGCGTGCAGACCCAGACCCGCCGCCACAGCTACATCGCGTCCCTGCTGGGCATCCGCCACATCGTCGTGGCGATCAACAAGATGGACCTCAAGGACTTCGACCAGGGTGTGTTCGAGTCGATCAAGGCGGACTACCTGCAGTTCGCCGAGCGCATCGGCCTCAAGCCCAGCTCCCTGCACTTCGTGCCGATGTCGGCGCTGAAGGGCGACAACGTGGTCAACCGCAGCGAGCGTTCGCCCTGGTACACCGGCCAGCCGCTGATGGAGATCCTCGAGAGCGTCGAGATCAGTGGCGACCGCAACCTCGATGACATGCGCTTCCCCGTGCAGTACGTGAACCGCCCCAACCTGAACTTCCGTGGCTTCTCCGGCACCCTCGCCAGTGGTGTGGTGCACAAGGGCGACGAAGTGGTGGCGTTGCCGTCGGGCAAGGGCAGCCGTGTCAAGTCCATCGTCACCTTCGAAGGCGAGCTGGAGCAGGCCGGCCCGGGCCAGGCGATCACCCTGACCCTGGAAGACGAGATCGACGTGTCCCGTGGCGACATGCTGGTGCATGCCGACAATCGCCCGCTGGTCAGCGATGCGTTCGACGCGATGCTGGTGTGGATGTCCGAGGAGCCGATGCTCCCGGGCAAGAAGTACGACATCAAGCGCGCCACCAGCTACGTGCCGGGCTCCATCCCCAGCATCACTCACAAGGTGGACGTGAACACCCTGGAGCAGGCTGCTGCCAGCAGCCTGCAACTGAACGAGATCGCCCGGGTCAAGGTCAGCCTCGATGCCCCCATCGCCCTCGATGGCTACGAGCAGAACCGCACCACCGGTGCCTTCATCGTCATCGACCGCCTTACCAACGGCACCGTCGGCGCCGGCATGATCATCGCCGAGCCTCAGTCCGGCGCGGGCCATCGTGATCCCCTTGGTCACGTCAGCAGCGAGGAGCGCGCCGCGCGCTTCGGCCAGCAGCCGGCCACCGTGCTGTTCACCGGCCTTTCCGGCGCGGGCAAGAGCACCCTGGCCTATGCCGTGGAGCGCAAGCTGTTCGATGCGGGACGTGCCGTCTACGTGCTGGACGGCCAGAATCTGCGCCACGACCTGAACAAGGGGTTGCCGCAGGATCGTGCGGGCCGCACCGAGAACTGGCGTCGCGCCGCCCATGTGGCGCGCCAGTTCAACGAAGCCGGCCTGCTCACCCTGGCCGCCTTCGTCGCGCCGGATGCCGAAGGCCGCGAGCAGGCCAAGTCGCTCATCGGTCCCGAGCGGCTGATCACCGTCTACGTGCAGGCCTCGCCGCAGGCATGCCGTGAACGTGATCCCCAGGGGCTCTACGCGGCCGGCCAGGACAACATCCCGGGCGAGTCCTTCCCCTACGACATCCCGCTGAATGCCGACCTGGTGGTCGACACCCAGAGCCTGTCGGTGGAGGAGGGGGCCAAGGCAGTCGTCGACCTGCTGCGCAGCCGCGGTTTGATCTAAGCACCGCTCCACGAAAATGCCCCGCTCAGGCGGGGCATTTTCTTTGGAGCGGGCGTTGAGCTTTGCCCCATGAAGAAGGCCCCGCATGTGCGGGGCCTTCTGTTTGCAGCGCGTTGGATCAGTACTTGCCCTTGAGGCCGAAGCTCTCGTCCAGCGTACCGGGTGAGTCCGGGGCTTTCGGGGCGTAGTCCTTGGGCGCCTCGTTGCTGCGCGGCGGTGTCAGGCGCTCGCGGGTGCCGGGGGCGTCGTCGGCGTGCAGGGCAGCCAGCAAGCGCTGGCGAGTCAGCTCGTCGAGGGCAAGGCGGTTGGCGCCTTCGGACAGGTGTTCCTGGACCTCCTGATAGCTCTGGGTGAGTTTCTTGACCAGGCTGGCGGTGGTGTTGAAGTGGGTGACCACTTCGCTCTGGTAGGTGTCGAAGCGGGCCTGCAGGTCGTCCAGCTGGCGCTGGGTGCGATTGGGGGAGGTGCCCGGCAGCACGCGGGCCACCAGGAAACCGATGCCGATGCCGGCGAGCAGGGCGAGGGCCGGTAACAACCAGGCCGTGAGCGACTGTTCCACGAGTCCTTCCTCTATAAGCGGCTTTGCTTTACGTTAACGGCTCGAATCTGCGCTGTATACCGCGACGCAAGCCCTATGTGGTGCCTAACCAAGACGAGTCGACCCGGCCTGGGGTCACGGAGTTCCCGTTGTCCAATCGTGAAAATCCCATCCTGCTCCAGGGGCCTTGCGGGTCGCTGGAGGCACTTCACCTCGACCTGCCCGACGCCCGTGGGCTGGCGCTGATCTGCCACCCGAACCCCGTGCAGGGCGGGACCATGCTCAACAAGGTGGTCTCCACCCTCCAGCGCACCGCGCGTGATGCAGGCTACGCCACGTTGCGCTTCAACTACCGGGGCGTAGGCGCCAGCGCCGGCAGCCACGACATGAGCACCGGCGAGGTGGACGATGCCGAGGCGGCCGCCCGCTGGTTCATCGAGCAGCATCCCGGCCAGCCGTTGACGCTGCTGGGCTTCTCCTTCGGCGGTTTCGTGGCGGCGAGCCTGGCAGGGCGGCTGGAACGCGAGGGTGTCGAAGTACCCCGATTGGTGATGGTGGCCCCGGCGGTGATGCGCCTTGCCGATCCGGCCGAGCTGCCCGAGCGCGCAGCGCTGACGGTGATCCAGCCCGAGGCCGACGAGGTGGTTCCACCACAGGCGGTGTATGACTGGTGCGCGAGCCTGACACGCCCCCATGAGTTGCTGAAAGTGGCAGAATGCGGCCACTTCTTCCACGGCAAGCTGACCGATCTGAAGGACCTGGTCCTGCCGCGTCTCTGATTCCGAACGAAGTCCGACAAGCGAAAACCATGACCACTCGTATCCTCACCGGTATCACCACCACCGGCACGCCCCACCTGGGCAACTACGCCGGTGCCATCCGTCCCGCCATCGTCGCCAGCCGCGCCAGCGATGTGGATTCGTTCTACTTCCTGGCCGACTACCATGCGCTGATCAAGTGCGACGACCCCGCGCGCATCCAGCGTTCCCGCCTGGAGATCGCCGCTACCTGGCTGGCCTGCGGGCTGGATACCGACAAGGCGACTTTCTACCGCCAGTCCGACATTCCCGAGATCCCCGAACTCACCTGGCTGCTGACCTGCGTCAGCGCCAAGGGCCTGCTGAACCGTGCCCATGCCTACAAGGCCTCGGTGGACAAGAACGTCGAAGCCGGAGAAGACCCGGACGCCGGCGTCACCATGGGCCTGTACAGCTACCCGGTGCTGATGGCGGCGGACATCCTCATGTTCAACGCCCACAAGGTGCCGGTCGGCCGCGACCAGATCCAGCACGTGGAGATGGCACGCGACATCGGCCAGCGCTTCAACCACCTGTTCGGTGCTGGTCGCGAGCTGTTCACACTGCCCGAGGCGGTGATCGAGGAAGAGGTGGCCACGCTGCCCGGCCTCGATGGCCGCAAGATGTCCAAGAGCTACGACAACACCATCCCGTTGTTCGGCAGCGCCAAGCAGCTCAAGGACGCGATTGCCCGCATCGTCACCGACTCCCGCGCGCCTGGCGAGCCGAAGGACCCGGACAGCGCTCACCTGTTCACCCTCTACCAGGCCTTCGCCACGCCGGAGCAGCTGGCCGCGTTCCGTGCCGAACTGCTCGACGGCCTGGCCTGGGGCGAGGCCAAGCAGCGCCTGTTCCAGTTGCTGGACAACGAGCTGGGCGAGGCCCGCGAGCGTTACCACGCACTGATCGAGCGCCCGGCGGATCTGGAGGACATCCTCCTGGCCGGTGCCGCCAAGGCCCGCAAGACCGCGACGCCCTTCCTCAACGAACTGCGTGAAGCGGTCGGCCTGCGTTCCTTCCGCAGCGCGGTGCAGGGCAATGAAGGCGGCAAGAAGAAGGCGACCAAGAGCGCGCGCTTCGTCAGCTTCCGCGAGGACGACGGCAGCTTCCGCTTCCGCCTGCTGGATGCCGCGGGCGAGCAACTGCTGCTCTCCAGCGCCTTTGCCGACGGCAAGGCAGCGGGCCAGGTAACCAAGCGCCTGCAGGCCGGCGAGACCCTGGATATTCGCGTGGACGACAATGCCTTCGCGGTCTGGCTGGACGGAGCGGCCGTGGCACAGAGCCCGGCCTTCGCCGACCTTCAGGCCTGCGAGCAGGCCATCGAGCGGCTGCGCGAGGCGCTTGCACCGCAAGACTGAATGCCCGGCGCAAGCCCGCATTCCGGCTGATTGCCAATCAACGGGGCCGTCGCTAAAGTGACGGCCCCGTTTTTCCTTGCCTTGCTATCGATCATGACCCCCCTCGAGCGCTATCAGGCCGACCTCAAGCGGCCGGACTTTTTCCACGACGCGGCGCAGGAAAATGCCGTGCGTCATCTGCAGCGGCTCTACGACGACCTGATCGCCGATGAGCGAGCCAAGCCCGGGCTGTTCGGCGGCCTGTTCGGCAAGAAACGCCAGGGACCGGTGAAGGGCCTCTACTTCTGGGGTGGGGTCGGCCGCGGCAAGACCTACCTGGTGGACACCTTCTTCGATGCGCTGCCCTTCAAGCAGAAGATGCGCACGCACTTCCACCGCTTCATGAAGCGCGTCCACGAGGAAATGAAGACCCTCAAGGGCGAGAAGAACCCGCTGACCATCATCGGCAAACGCTTTGCCGACGAGGCCCGGGTCATCTGCTTCGATGAGTTCTTCGTCTCCGACATCACCGACGCAATGATCCTTGCCACGCTGCTGGAAGAGCTGTTCAAGAACGGCGTTTCGCTGGTGGCCACTTCCAACATCGTTCCGGACGGCCTCTACAAGGACGGCCTGCAGCGCGCGCGCTTCCTGCCGGCCATTGCGCTGCTCAAGGAGCACACCGAGATCGTCAACGTCGACAGCGGCGTGGACTACCGCCTGCGTGCCCTGGAGCAGGCCGAGCTCTACCACTGGCCGCTGGGCCCGGCCTCCGAGGCCAGCCTGAAGGCCAGCTTCAAGAGCCTGCTGCCGGACTGCACCCATGCCCAGGAGGGCGAGGTGCTGATGGTGGAGAACCGCGAGATCCGTGCCGTGCGCGTCTGCGAAGACGTCGCCTGGTTCGAGTTCCGCGAGCTGTGCGATGGCCCGCGCAGCCAGAACGACTACATCGAACTGGGCAAGATCTTCCACGCGATCATCCTGGCCAACGTCGAGCAGATGGGGGTGGCCAAGGACGACATGGCGCGTCGCTTCATCAACCTGGTGGACGAGTTCTACGACCGCAACGTGAAGCTGATCATCTCCGCAGAGGTGGAGCTGAAGGACCTCTACAGCGGTGGCCGCCTGAACTTCGAGTTCCAGCGCACCCTGAGCCGCCTGCTGGAAATGCAGTCCCACGAGTTCCTCTCCCGCCCGCACAAGCCCTGAGGCGTGCAGGCATGAAAAAGGGCAGGTCTCGGACCTGCCCTTTTTTCATTTCCGCCTTTCGCGCTCAGCGTTGGGCCACTTCCTTCTCGTATTGCTTGAGCAGTTGCTGCGCGTGGGCCACTTCGAGCGCCTCCATGGCGTTGATGGGCTTGATGGCCACCGCCTTGCGCAGGTGCTCCAGCACCTTTTCCTGCTCGTCTTCGCCGTACACGTAGACCAGGGCGTTGGCGTATTCGTAGTGACCGATGGGCAGGTCGTCCTTGGCGGTGAAGGAGCGGGTGAAGTACTGCTCCATCTTGTCCGCGCTGACCCCGTAGGTCATCTTGCCCACCAGCTTGCCGACCTTGCGGATCACCCCGGCTTCATAGCCGCCATAGAGGGCGAGGGCGAAGGGCTGGCGAGGCTGCTTCTTCAGCAGGGCGTCCAGTTCCTCGGGGATCTGGCTGGTGTAGCCGCGCTTGAGCACCACCGGCACCGACAGCTCCTCGCCTAGGCGTGCCTTGGCGTAGACGCGGCCGAACTGGGCCACGGTGTCGGCCTGGACCAGATCGCCGGCCTCGTCGGTGTACGTGATGACTTCCTCCAGCAGGCGGTGTTTCTCGGCCTGGTCGGGGGCGAGGAACATGGCGTAGATCACCTGGGCGAACATCGCCGGCACCTGGCCGCCCACGCCCAGTTCCAGGCCCTTCTTCTTCGCCTGTTCGAAATCGCCACGGAACATCAGTCGCCAGACGTCCTGCAGGCGCGCGGCGTAGGCTTCGGCTTCCTCGGGCTTGCCGGTGAAGCCGGTGTTGCCGGCTACGGTCATCTCCAGTGCCTTGGGGTTCTGGGTGGCCATGGTCACTACCCAGTCGGCATCGGGGAACGGGTAGTCGGGGCCGAAGCCACGCGTCAGCTGGGGCCAGGCCTGGCGCAGCTTGTCGCCGGAATAGTCGTAGGCGGACTGGTCGTAGGGGAAGGGTTTCCAGCTGTCGTCGGCAGTGGCATGAAGGCTGGCGGCGGCCAGCAGGGCGAGCAGGTAGCGGCGCATGGGAGAGTACCTTTCTTGTTGTTCTGCGCATCCGCCCTCGGGCGGCGAAGGGTCGAGAGCCCGCTAGGGCCTGGCGCGGATCATAAGATGCTCACCCCGGGGGCCAACCCATCCTTGGGATGGCCGCGTCAGTCGCCTTTGTGCTGGAACTGCCGGCGGTACTGGTTGGGCGACAGGGTCGTGTGCTGGCGGAACAGTCGGGCGAAGAAGCTGGCGTCGTCGTAGCCCACTTCGTAGCTGATGGTCTTGATGCTCTTGCGGGTGGCGGAGAGCAGGCCCTTGGCTGTTTCGATGCGTAACCGTTGCAGGTAATGCAGCGGTTTGTCACCGGTGGCGGCCTGGAAGCGCCGCATGAAGTTGCGGATGCTCATGCCGTGATCCCGGGCCACATCCTCGAAGCGGAACTTGTCGGCGTAGTGCTCCTCGAGCCAATGCTGGATCTGCAGGATGGTGACGTCCTGGTGCAGCTTCTGTCCGCCGAAGCCGATGCGCCCGGGCGAGTAGCTGCGCTGGACCTCGTAGAGGATGTCGCGGGAGACCGCCTGGGCGATGGAGGCGCCGCAGAAGCGCTCGATCATGTAGATGTACAGGTCGCAGGCGGAGGTGACGCCGCCGGCGCAATAGAGGTTGTCGGCGTCGGAGAGGTGCTTGTCCTGGTTGAGCTGGACCTTGGGGAAGCGCTCGGCGAACTCACGGAAGAAGCGCCAGTAGGTGGTTGCCTCCTTGCCGTCCAGCAGCCCGGCCTGGGCCATCCAGAACACGCCAGTCGCTTCGCCGCAGATCATGCTGCCGGCGCCGTGCCGCTCGCGCAGCCAGGGCAGTATCTGGGGGTAGCGCGCGCACTGGGCGTCGAAGTCGTCCCAGAACGCGGGGAGGATGATGACGTCGGCGGCATCCAGGGGGCCGTCCACCGGCATGGTCACTTCGCTGAAGCTGCGCACCGGCTGCCCGTCCGGGCTGACCAGGTTGATCTGGAACGCGGGCCTCAGCCCCTGGCCCTGCAGCTTGCTGTAGCGCAGGCTGGCCATGTGGAAGAAGTCCTTGGCCTGCATGAGGGTGGAGGCGAAGACGCCGTCGGTGGCGAGGATGCTCACCCGCCTTAGGGTGGGGGACTGCTGAATGGTCATGGTCTTGTTCTTATTAGGGGAAAGCGGTCATTAGGCGGCTGGATCGTCTTATTTTTTGTCGCAAGTGTCCAGTGTGTGCCAGCGCAGGCCTGTCCTACAGTCGGGGCCTTCTTCGACCGACTGCCCGTGTAGGTGACGCGATGATCCCCAGAACGCTCTTCAGCCCCGAACATGAACTCTTCCGTGACAGCGTGCGCCGTTTCCTCGAAGAGGAGGCCGTGCCTTTCCATCACCAATGGGAGAAGGATGGCCACGTGGACCGGGCCTTGTGGAACAAGGCGGGGGAGGCGGGGCTGCTCTGCTCCCACATTCCCGAGGCCTATGGCGGCGTCGGGGCCGACTTCCTCTACAGCACGGTGGTGATCGAGGAGATCGGTCGCCTGGGCCTCACCGGCATCGGCTTCTCGTTGCATTCGGACATCGTGGCGCCCTACATCCTTCATTACGGCAGCGAGGCGCAGAAGGAGAAGTACCTGCCACGCCTGGTCAGCGGCGAGCTGGTGACGGCCATCGCCATGACCGAGCCTGGGGCGGGGTCCGACCTGCAGGGCGTGAAGACCACGGCGGTGCTGGATGGCGACCACTACGTGATCAACGGCTCCAAGACCTTCATCACCAACGGGTTCCTGGCCGATCTGGTCATCGTGGTTGCCAAGACCGATCCCAAGGCGGGGGCCAAGGGCACCAGCCTGTTCCTGGTGGAGGCGGATACGCCCGGCTTTTCCAAGGGCAAGCGCCTGGAAAAGGTGGGGATGAAGGCCCAGGACACCTCCGAGCTGTTCTTCCAGGACGTCCGGGTGCCCAAGGAGAACCTGCTGGGCCAGGCAGGCATGGGCTTCGCCTACCTGATGCAGGAGCTGCCCCAGGAACGCCTGACGGTGGGCATCGGGGCACTGGCTTCGGCGGAGGCGGCGCTGAAGTGGACCCTCGACTACACCCGCGACCGCAAGGCGTTCGGCAAGGCCATCGCGGAGTTCCAGAACACCCGCTTCAAGCTGGCGGAGATGGCCACCGAGATCCAGATCGGCCGGGTCTTCGTCGACCGCTGCCTGGAGCTGCACCTGCAGCGCAAGCTCGACGTTCCGACAGCCGCGATGCTCAAGTACTGGGGTACGGACCTGCAGTGCAAGGTGCTGGACGAGTGCGTGCAGCTGCACGGTGGCTATGGGTTCATGTGGGAGTACCCGGTGGCACGCGCCTGGGCGGATGCTCGCGTGCAGCGAATCTATGCGGGCACCAACGAGATCATGAAGGAGATCATTGCCCGTTCGCTGTAAGGCCCCGGGTCCGCCGCCGGGCAGTGCGGCGGACCCTTCCCGCTGGCTCCGTGTCTACCCTGTGTCGATTTTCCGGAGCCTGTTCATGAGTACTTCCCCCTTCGATGACTGGGACGGCAGCGTCCGCCATGCCAAGCGCCTGCAGGGCGA
Organism: Pseudomonas sp. FeS53a; assembly: GCF_000931385.1. Taxonomy (NCBI): domain Bacteria; kingdom Pseudomonadati; phylum Pseudomonadota; class Gammaproteobacteria; order Pseudomonadales; family Pseudomonadaceae; genus Pseudomonas; species Pseudomonas sp. FeS53a. Next base: position 112,657 of record NZ_JYFT01000060.1, on the reverse strand, counting down.
ACTGGCTGCGCGGGTGGTGCTGGTGGATGACTTCGCGCCGCTTAAGGTGGTGGCAGGTGTCGACGTCGGTTTCGAGGAGGGTGGACAGATCACCCGGGCCGCTGCGGTGTTGCTGGATGCCGATGACTACCGCCTGCTGGGCCAGGTGGTGGCGCGGGTGCCGACGTCCATGCCCTACGTGCCCGGGCTGTTGTCCTTCCGTGAACTGCCGGCGCTGTTGAAGGCGCTCGCTGGATTGCCGCAGCGGCCGGACCTGGTGTTCTGCGACGGGCAGGGGATCGCCCATCCGCGCCGGCTCGGCATTGCGTCGCACCTTGGCGTGGTGACCGGGTTGCCGACCATCGGCGTGGCGAAGAAGGTGCTGGTGGGGCATCACGCTGAGCCAGGCCTTGCCCGTGGCGAGCATGTGCCACTGGAGCACGAGGGCGAACAGATCGGCTGGATGCTGCGCAGTCGAGACCGCGTGGCGCCGCTGGTGGTGTCGCCCGGGCACCGGGTGTCTATGAACAGCGCGCTGGAGCTGGTCTTGCGTGGCTGCCGAGGCTATCGGCTGCCAGAGCCGACCCGGCTTGCGGATCGGCTGGCATCCCGGCGGGGCGACATGCCCGCTGCTGGAGCGGAGACGCTGCCGGGGTTGTTCGACTAGGTCAGGGGGCGGGGTTCGGCTGGTCGCGATGAATCTCGGCGATCCCCTCCAGTACGGCATCGGGCAGCTTCAGTTCGCTGCTGGCGAGGTTGCTTTCCAGCTGTTCGAGGTCGGTCGCGCCGATGATGTTGCTGGTGACGAACGGTTGGGCGGTGACGAAGGCGAGGGCCATCTGCACCGGGTCCAGCCCGTGCTCACGGGCCAGGGCGACATAGCGCGAGCAGGCCGCCTTCGCTTGCGGGTTGGTGTAGCGGGTGAAGCGGCTGAACCGGGTGATGCGCGCCTGGGGCGGTTGTGCGCCGTTCTCGTATTTGCCGGAGAGCATGCCGAAGGCCAGGGGTGAATACGCCAGCAGGCCGCACTGTTCGCGGATGGCAACCTCCGCCAGGCCCACCTCGAAGGTGCGATTCAGCAGGTTGTAGGGATTCTGGATGGATACGGCGCGGGGGAGCCCGAGACGGTCGGCCAGTTGCAGGAAGGTCATGGTTCCCCAGGGCGTCTCGTTGGACAGGCCAATGTAGCGGATCTTGCCGGCCTTGACCTGCTCGGCGAGTGCTTCGAGGGTCTCCTGCAGAGGCGTGAAGTCTTCGTCCTGGTGGCGATAGCCCAGTTGGCCGAAGTAGTTGGTGCTGCGTTCGGGCCAGTGCAGCTGGTAGATGTCGATCCAGTCGGTCTGCAGACGCTTGAGGCTGGCGTCGAGCGCAGCGGCGATGTGGTGCCGGTTGTGCTTCAGGTTGCCGTCGCGGATGTGGGTGATGCCGTTGCCCGGCCCCGCGACCTTGCTCGCCAGGACCCAGTCAGCCCGATCCCGCCTGGCGGCGAACCAGTTGCCGATGATGGTTTCGGTGGCGCCGTAGGTCTCGGGGCGAGGAGGGACGGGGTACATCTCCGCCACATCCATGAAGTTGATGCCATAGGCCTTGGCGCGTTCGATCTGTGCGAATGCCTCGGCCTGGGAGTTCTGCTCGCCCCAGGTCATGGTGCCGAGGCAGAGGCTGCTGACCTTCACGTCCGTGCGGCCGAGTTGACGGTATTGCATGGTGGCTCCTCGTCGGGCGAAAGATCGTTATCAAATCAGGTTGAAATTTTTCCTGCAATCGGCATAATTCCGCGGCTTTCTTTGCGGGGATGCCTAGCCTGCCGAGAAGGAAGGCGGGGATGCCTAGCCTGCCGAAAACCTTTTGCCGTAGCGGACGCGCTGACCCGAGCCCCCGATAGCGTCTGTTTCCGGCTGCCCTGTGTTGCCAGGGCGAGCACTATTCAGTAAGATCCGCCGTCTTATTTTCAGGGCGGCCCCTGAGGCTATAGCGAATGAAGACTTTTACTGCAAAACCGGAAACTGTTAAGCGCGACTGGTATGTCGTCGACGCTGCCGGTCAGACCCTGGGTCGTCTGGCCACCGAAATTGCAAGCCGTCTGCGCGGCAAGCACAAGCCGGAATACACTCCGCACGTTGACACCGGCGACTACATCGTCGTCATCAACGCCGAGCAGGTTCGTGTCACTGGTTCCAAGACCACCGACAAGAAGTACTACTCGCACTCCGGTTTCCCGGGTGGCATCAAGGAGATCAACTTCGAGAAGCTGATCGCCAAGGCGCCTGAGCGCGTGATCGAGACCGCGGTCAAAGGCATGCTGCCGAAGAACCCGCTGGGTCGCGACATGTATCGCAAGCTGAAGGTGTACAAGGGTGCCGTCCACCCGCACACCGCTCAGCAGCCCCAAGAACTGAAGATTTAACGGGATAGATTCATTATGTCGGCGACTCAAAATTACGGCACTGGCCGTCGCAAGACTGCAACCGCGCGCGTCTTCCTGCGCCCGGGTACTGGCAAGATCTCCATCAACAATCGCAGCCTGGAGCAGTTCTTCGGCCGCGAAACCGCTCGCATGGTCGTGCGTCAGCCGCTGGAGCTGACCGAGACCGTCGAGAAGTTCGACATCTATGTCACCGTTCTCGGTGGCGGTGTCAGCGGTCAGGCTGGTGCCATCCGTCATGGCATCACCCGCGCCCTGATCAGCTACGACGAGTCTCTGCGCAGCCCGCTGCGCAAGGCCGGCTACGTGACTCGCGATGCCCGCGAAGTCGAGCGTAAGAAAGTCGGTCTGCGTAAAGCGCGTAAGCGTCCGCAGTACTCCAAGCGCTAATACGGCGCTGCAAGAAACGCCCAGGTTCCTTTTGGCCTGGGCGTTTTTTTATGCCTGTGGAAAAGTGGGCTGCGACAGCTTGTCGCACTCCCGAATCCCTAGTGGTTCAAGGCTTTCAGCTGTTTTGTATCCGGCTATTACCTTGTCATCAGAGGGGGTTTTCTTTACCATTTGGCGAATTTTTTGCGCGGCTCGATTTTTACTTAGTAGAGGCCTGAACAACAGGCCGCAAAGCTGATGGGAGACGACTGAATGAGCAATGACGGCGTGAATGCAGGCCGGCGTCGCTTCCTTGTGGCAGCCACATCCGTGGTGGGTGCTGCAGGAGCGGTGGGTGCTGCGATCCCGTTTGTGGGGTCATGGCAACCCAGTGCCAAGGCCAAGGCCGCAGGTGCACCTGTGAAGGTGAACATCGGCAAGATCGACGCGGGCCAGCAGATTGTCGCCGAATGGCGCGGTCAGCCCGTGTTCATCGTGCGCCGCACGGAGGAAATCCTCGGCAATCTGGCCAAGATCCATGACCGCATGGCTGACCCGGAGTCCAAGGCATCCGTGCAACCGACCTACGTCGATCCGCAGAAGCGTTCGATCAAGCCGGAAATCCTGGTGCTGGTCGGTCTGTGCACCCACCTGGGCTGCTCGCCCTCCTTCCGTCCCGAGGTCGCCCCGGCTGACCTGGGTGCCGAGTGGGTCGGTGGTTACTTCTGCCCGTGCCACGGTTCCCGCTACGACCTCGCTGGCCGCGTCTACAAAGCGCAGCCTGCCCCCTTGAACCTGCCGGTGCCACCCCACTCCTACGAGTCGGATGATGTCATCATCATCGGCGTGGACCAGGAGAAGGCATGATGAGCAAATTCATGGAATGGATCGATGCGCGCTTCCCCGCCACCAAGATGTGGGAAGACCATCTGAGCAAGTACTACGCTCCCAAGAACTTCAACTTCTTCTATTTCTTCGGCTCGCTGGCTCTGCTGGTTCTGGTCAACCAGATCCTGACCGGTGTTTGGCTGACCATGAGCTTCACTCCGTCCGCGGAAGAAGCCTTCGCCTCCGTCGAATACATCATGCGCGACGTGGAATACGGGGTGATCATCCGTTACCTCCACTCCACGGGTGCGTCCGCGTTCTTCATCGTGGTTTACCTGCACATGTTCCGCGGCCTGCTCTACGGCTCCTACCAGAAGCCCCGTGAGCTGGTGTGGATCTTCGGCATGCTGATCTACCTCGCCCTGATGGCCGAGGCCTTCATGGGCTACCTGCTGCCCTGGGGCCAGATGTCCTACTGGGGTGCACAGGTGATCATCTCGCTGTTCGGTGCGATCCCGGTCATCGGTGACGACCTCACCCAGTGGATCCGTGGTGACTACCTGATCTCCGGCATCACCCTGAACCGCTTCTTCGCCCTGCACGTGATCGCTCTGCCGATCGTGATCCTGGGTCTGGTGGTCCTGCACATCCTGGCGCTCCACGAAGTGGGCTCCAACAACCCGGATGGCGTGGATATCAAGAAGAAGAAGGACGAGAACGGCATTCCGCTGGACGGTATCGCCTTCCACCCCTACTACACCGTGAAGGACATTGTCGGTGTGGTGGTGTTCCTCTTCGTGTTCTGCTTCGTGGTGTTCTTCTTCCCGGAAATGGGCGGGTACTTCCTCGAGAAGCCGAACTTCGAACAGGCCAACCCGTTCAAGACGCCGGCACACATTGCTCCGGTCTGGTACTTCACCCCGTTCTACGCGATTCTGCGTGCGGTACCTGACAAGCTCATGGGCGTCATCGCCATGGGTGCAGCCATTGCGATTCTCTTCGTCCTGCCATGGCTGGATCGCAGCCCGGTGCGCTCCATGCGCTACAAGGGCTGGCTGAGCAAGATCTGGCTGCTGGTGTTCTGCGTTTCCTTCATCATCCTCGGCGTGCTGGGTGTTCTGGCGCCGACCCCGGGCCGTACGCTGGTATCGCAGGTGTGCACCATCCTGTACTTCGCGTACTTCATCCTGATGCCGTTCTACACCAGGATGGAAAAAACCAAACCGGTTCCGGAAAGGGTGACAGGCTGATGAAAAAGCTATTTGCTGCATTTGTTATCGCTCTCCTGCCGGTTGCCGTGTTCGCTTCCGGCGGCGAAGAGGTTGAACTGGATCATGTCGAAATCGACCTGACCGACAAGGCCGCCATGCAGGACGGTGCACGTACCTTCGCCAACTACTGCATGGGCTGCCACGGTGCCAAGTTCCAGCGCTATGAGCGCGTAGCCAAGGACCTGGGCATTTCCGAAGAGCTGATGATGCAAAACCTGGTGTTCACCGGTGCGAAGATCGGTGATCACATGCAGAGCGCCATGAAGCCGAACGACGCCAAGGTGTGGTTCGGTGCAGCTCCGCCGGACCTGACCCTGGTGGCTCGCGTCCGTGGCACTGACTGGCTGTACAGCTACCTGCGTGCCTTCTACGAAGACCCGGCCCGTCCGTGGGGTGTCAACAACAAGGTCTTCCCGAACGTGGGCATGCCCAACGTGCTGGTTGGCCTGCAGGGTCGCCAGGTTGTTGGCTGCAAGCAGGTCCAGGTCGTCGAGCATGGCAAGAAGCAGTTCGACCCGCTGACTGGTGCGCCGATCACCCATGAAGCGTGTGACCAACTGACCATCGTTCCGAAGACCGGCAAGCTGACCGAGGCCGAGTTCGACCAGAAGATCCAGAACCTGGTGACCTTCCTGGCCTACTCCGCTGACCCGAACAAGCTGCACATGCAGCGCATCGGGACCTACGTTCTGCTGTACCTGGCCTTCTTCTTCGTGTTCGCCTACCTGCTCAAGCGTGAGTACTGGAAAGACGTTCACTGATCGAACGCTGATGCTGTAACGCGCGCGCCCTGATGGGCGCGCGCTTTTTTTGACCCCGCATAACTTCAAGCGAGGAGGGCGCCATGGCGGCTATCACCAAGCTGACCTGTTACTCCGACCCCGCGGACCACTACTCCCATCGTGTACGTATCGTCCTTGCCGAGAAAGGCGTTGCCGTGGACATCATCGATGTCCTCAACGGCCAGTGCCCGCCGAAGCTGATCGAGTCGAACCCCTACGGCACCGTGCCTACGCTTCTGGACCGTGACCTTGCGCTCTATGAGCCGACGGTGGTGATGGAGTACCTGGAAGAGCGCTATCCGCACCCGCCGCTGATGCCTGTCTATCCCGTTGCGCGGGGTAATACCCGGCTGCTCATGCACCGGGTTCAGCGCGATTGGTGTTCGCTTGTTGACCTTGTGCTGGATCCGAAGGCCAAGGATGCTGCCAAGGCGCAGGCACGAAAGGAGCTTCGGGAAAGCCTTACCGGTGTGTCCCCGTTGTTTGCCGACAAGCCTTTCTTTCTCAGTGAAGAGATGAGTCTTGTAGACTGCTGCCTGTTGCCCATCCTCTGGCGTTTGCCGAAGTTGGGTATCGAACTGCCTCGTCCGGCCAAGCCGCTTCTCGAGTATATGGATCGCCATTTCTCGCGGCCGGCTTTCCAGGCGAGTCTTTCGGACGTTGAGCGCGATATGCGTTGAGGTGAATCGATGAAATCCAGTCGTCCCTATCTGGTTCGGGCCCTGTATGAGTGGATCGTCGACAACGATTGCACGCCCCACCTGCTCGTCAATGCGGAGCACGCAGGCGTTCGTGTGCCGCCGGGTTATGCGAGCGACGGCCAGATCGTGTTGAACGTGTCGCCCAGCGCTGTCCGTCATCTGCACATGGACAACGAGGCGGTCAGCTTCGAGGGTCGCTTCGGAGGCGTTGCCCACAGTCTCTATATTCCGAGCGCTGCGGTCATGGCCATCTATGCACGTGAGAACGGGCAGGGGATGGTCTTCGACCTGGAGTCGCCGGTAATGGATGAAGGTGATGGACCTGAAGACGACGGCCCCTCGGGTGACGGCGCGCCGCCTTCGTCAGGCGGTGGTCGACCGGCCGGGCGGCCCAGCCTGAAAGTGGTGAAATAAAAAAAGGCGATCCGATTGGATCGCCTTTTTTATGGCTGGCGGGTTCAGTTGGTGTATTCGAAGAGCTTGATGATCTTCTGCACGCCGGAAACCCCCTGTACCACGCTGGTGGCTAACCCTGCTTCCTGGCGGCTGACCAGACCCAGCAGGTAGACGATCCCGTTCTCGGTCACCACCTTGATGTTGGAGCTGGGGATCTGGCTGTTGGCGAGCAGTTGGGTGGTGATCTTGGTAGTGATAGCGCTGTCGTTCATGCGTGCCAGGGTCGACGAGTTGGCTCCGACCTGCAGTTCGTTATGAACCTTCTTGACGCCCTGCGCGGTACGCGCAGCCTGCTCGGCGAGTGCCTTCAGGTTCTGGTTGGGGGTCTGCCCAGCCAGCAGCACCACGCCGTTGAAGCTGGTGACCACGATGTGCGAGTTGGTCTTGAGCTCGGGGCTTGCGGCGTCGATCTTGGCGCGCACCTTCGAGGGTGTGGACTGGTCATCGATGGTCTTTCCGATGGTTCGGCCACCGCAGCCGCCCAGCACGAGGGTGAAAGCCAGCAGGGCCAGGATCAGGGGGGAACGGGTCATTCTTCACTCCCAAACAATTGACGGTCGATCAGGTCGCAGAGGCAGTGGATGGCCAGGAGGTGCACCTCCTGGATGCGTGCGGTGACTTTGGAGGGCACGCGAATCTCGACATCTTCTGGCAGAAGCAGAGACGCCATACCGCCGCCGTCGCGGCCGGTCAGGGCCACGATGGTCATCTCGCGGTCGTGCGCAGCCTGGATGGCCTGGATCACGTTGGCCGAGTTGCCGCTGGTGGAGATGGCGAGCAGCACGTCGCCCGGCTGACCAAGTGCACGGATCTGCTTCGAGAAGATTTCGTTGTAGCTGTAGTCGTTGGCGATCGAGGTGATGGTGGAGCTGTCCGTGGTCAGTGCCAGGGCTGGCAGGCTGGGGCGCTCCCGCTCGAAGCGGTTGAGTAGCTCGGAGGAGAAGTGCTGGGCATCGCCAGCGGAACCGCCGTTGCCGCAGGCGAGGATCTTGCCCTCGTTCAGCAGCGCATTGACCATCACCATGCTGGCATGCTCGATGTGGGGGGCCACGACTTCCATGGCGAGCAGCTTGGTGTCGATGCTGGCCTGGAACAGCTGGCGGATTCGGGGTTGCATGTCCATCGGTATGACCTTCAGTGGAAAGCGACTGTTCAGGTTTCGAAGGCGTTTTTCAGCCAGGTCAGTCGCACGGGTGAGTCGCCATCCATCGAGTCGATGGCGATCACGTCAAATCGGCAAGGGTGATTGGCCCAGCGGGATTCCTTCTGCAGGAAGTACTGCGCCGCACTGATGAGTTTTGCGCGCTTGCGCGCGTCCACGCTTTCCAGTGCTCCGCCCCAGGCTCTGTGCCGCCTGTAGCGGACTTCGGCGAATACTACTGTATCGCCGTCCAGCATGACCAGATCGAGCTCGCCACGAGGGCAGCGCCAGTTGCTGGCGAGCAATCGCAGGCCGTGCTTTTGAAGGTGTTGGCGGGCGGCGGCTTCCGCTTTTCGCCCGCTGTCTCCGCTCGCGGTCAAGAGTCGCTGTCGGGCAGGCGCTGGACCTGGCCGTCGCGGAATTCTGCCCACGGCAGCTGGCGCTCGACGCGCTGGGATGGCGTCAGGCTGAGTCGGCCGGAGAGGCCGTCGACGCGGCTTTCCGGCAGGGCCTTCAGCTCTGCGAGGCGGGGCGCCAGCCGGTAGGCGTCAACGCCCATGGCGTACAGCCGACCGAGACTGCCGCCGGCCTGGGGCCACTGGCGGTCGACCTGCTGGCGAAGTGGGTCGTCGCGGTTCAGTAGCCAGGGGGTTTCGCAGAAGCGGATGCCGCTCAGATCCTGGTATTGGGCCATGTCGTTGCCACCGGAATAGAGGTGGGACGTGGCGTAGACCGGCACATCCCCGGCGTACTGGAAGGCCAGTGTGGGCTTGATCTGCTGGGCTTGTTGCGGTGTAGCAGCGAGGAAAATGAAGTCGACGTCCTGGCGGCGGGTCGGCTGGGTGGCGATGGAGGTGCCGAGGGTGCTTTGCAGGCGCTTGGCGCGTGCTTCGCTCTGGCGAAGCTGGAACAGGTCAGCGATCTGCTGTGCCAGCTGAACCGGCTGGTCCACGTGCTCGGCCGCGATCAGGCTGCCGCCGGCCTCTTGCCAGCTCTGGCGGAAGGCGGCCAGGACGCGGTCACCCCATTCGCCTCGTGGCACCATGGCGACGGCACGGCGCATGCCGTCCGCCCAGGCGCGGCGTGCCACTTCGCGTGCTTCATCCTCGGCCGCGAGACCGAACTGGAAGAGCTGCGCCGGGCCTTCCTGTCCGGCATCGCTGTAGTTCAGGGCGAGGGTGGTGATGGGCAGCTGCTGACGCTCGTTCATCTGCTTGACCAGCGGCTTCTCCAGCGGGCCGACCACCAGTTGCACGCCATCGGCCTGGGCCTGGCGATAGAAGTCGTCGAGCGACGTCAGGTGGGCGCTGTCATAGATCTGGATGGCGGGCGGGTTTTGGCCCGCTTGCTGCGCCTGATAGTGGGCGGCGAGGAAGCCATCGCGCAGCGCACGGGCTACCGAGGCCAGTGGTCCCTCCTGCGGCAGCAGCAGGGCGATCTTGGTCAGGGGCTGGTTGGCGAGCTCCTTCAACTTGGCCAGCGGTGCCGGCAGCTGTTCGGCTGCCGGGTGCTGCGGATGCTGGCTGCGCCAGGCTTCGATGGCCGCCTGCTGCTGGGAAAGGGTGCCGGCACTGCGAATCGCGCGGGCGAGCTCCATCCATCCTGCCAGGTCGGCATCGCCGGTCGACTGCAATTGCTCCATGGGCAGGCCGGAGATCAGTGCCCAGATGGCCTCATGGTTCTGCTTCTCAGCTTTGCCATTGAGCAGCGGAGCGATGAAGACGCGCTCGCGTGCGGCGGCAAGGTTCTGCCCGTCCGCTTCCAGGGCGCGCGCGCGTACGAGTTGGGTGCGTACCTGTTGATCAACCGGGAGCTCCGCCAGGCGATCGAGGCTGGGATGACTCAGTGCTTTCAGGGCGCTCTTGGGCTGGTTGCGAGCCATCGCCAATTCGGCTGCGAGCGTGCTGGCGAACACCTGTTGCGCGGGCTTCAGGCCGTCCATCGGGACTTGTTCGAGAATGCGGGCTGCACGACCGATGTCCTGCTGGCGATAAGCCAGGTCCGCAGCCGAAAGTCGCAGCAGGGCGGCTTGCTCGGGTTTGCTCTCTCCGGCCTTTTGCAGGAGCTGCTCGATACTGGCCTGGGGAGTGCGGGGCAGTTCGCCGAGGTTGGACGTGGGCGAGCTGCCACAGGCGACAAGGAGGCCGGCGAGGCAGAGGGCGGAGAGCGGGCGCAGACGAGCGATCATTTAACGATCCCGGTACTAGATCAACGAAGCCCGCGATTGTACCGGAGGGGCGGGCGGGGTGCGATGTCGGTGGCTGGAAACGGGCTACAATGCGCGCCTTTCAGTTTATTCCGAGGTGACCTGTGACTCTTTCCACGTCTTCCGTTGCTGCCGCTCAGCCCGGCAAGCTCTACGTGGTCGCCACACCCATCGGTAACCTCGATGACATCAGCCCGAGAGCCTTGCGCACCCTGCGGGAAGTGGCCCTGATCGCAGCGGAGGATACGCGTCACTCGATCCGCCTCTTGCAGCATTTCGGAATCACCACGGCCCTCGCGGCCTGTCATGACCATAACGAACGTGAGCAGGGTGGCCGCTTCGTGGCTCGGCTGCTGGCGGGAGATGACGTCGCGCTGATTTCGGATGCGGGAACGCCCTTGATCTCCGATCCGGGCTACCACCTGGTACGGCAGGTTCGCGCGGCCGGTATCGAGGTGGTGCCGGTACCCGGACCCAGTGCGCTGATCGCAGCGCTATCGGCTGCTGGTCTGCCATCCGATCGTTTCATCTTCGAGGGTTTCCTGCCGGCGAAGGCGGCGGCGCGAAGGGGGCGGCTGGATCTATTAAAGGAAGAGCCGCGTACGCTCATCTTCTATGAGGCGCCTCATCGTGTTCTGGAGTCGGTCCAGGACATGGCGTCTCTGTTTGGCAAGGATCGCCATGCCGTACTTGCCCGTGAACTCACCAAGACGTTCGAGACGTTGAAGGGGGCGCCACTCGGTGAGCTGGCCGAATGGATCGCTGCCGACAGTAACCAGCAGCGAGGTGAATGCGTGCTGCTTGTAACCGGTTGGCAGGCTCCTGAAGGAGAAGATGCGATCAGTGGCGAGGCGTTGCGCGTACTGGATCTTCTGCTGGGCGAACTCCCGGTGAAGCGTGCGGCAGCCTTGGCCGCGGAGATCACCGGCGTGCGCAAGAACCTCCTTTATCAGGCTGCTCTGGAGCGCCAGGCTGATTCCTGAGCTTGTGTCCTGGGCGGTCTGCCGCTAACCTTCGCGCCGGAGAGTCGATCGGACAGTCGCTGTCCCGTTTCGTTCGCGATTTCGGGAGGGAGGAAAGTCCGGGCTCCATAGGGCAGAGTGCCAGGTAACGCCTGGGAGGCGAGAGCCTACGGAAAGTGCCGCAGAAAATAACCGCCTAAGCGCGCAAGCGCCGGTAAGGGTGAAAAGGTGCGGTAAGAGCGCACCGCACGACTGGTAACAGTTCGTGGCTAGGTAAACCCCACTCGGAGCAAGACCAAATAGGAATCCTTGGCGTGGCCCGCGTCGGATTCGGGTAGGTTGCTAAAGGCTGTCAGTGATGGCAGCCGTAGATGAATGACTGTCCACGACAGAACCCGGCTTACAGATCGACTCTCCACTTTTCCCCACTTTCCCCTCAGAAATACCCCGCCTTGCCTCCTGTCTGAAATTTCAGAAACCCCAACTCTTAAGAAACTACTTTAAGTTTGCATATCAGGGTCATTGTTGGCGCTGATTTTTCATTCCGAAACACACTGAAAAACTCCCTCCGCTTCGCCAAAAAGTTCTCTAAATCACCGTCCCGTAAGGAATTTTCCGTTCTGGCGCGCCTTGACGGTGGGGCGGAGCCATTTCTATAGTGTGCGCGAGTGGTGGAAAGTGGGTAGAAGTGGGATTAATTGGTACGGATAGCCTAATTCAGGGGAAGCGCAGCCGTGTTTCGCGGAGCAAATGCCATCAGTCTCGATGCCAAGGGGCGCATCGCGATGCCGAGTCGGTATCGCGACGAGCTTCTATCGCGTTGTGCTGGGCAGCTCATCGTGACCATCGATGCGGTTGACCGTTGCTTGACCCTCTACCCCCTCCCCGAGTGGGAAATCATTGAAGCCAAGCTTCGCGAGTTGCCTTCCCTGCGTGAAGAAACGCGCCGCCTGCAGCGTTTGCTGATCGGTAACGCGGTTGATCTCGAGCTGGATGGCAACGGCCGTTTCCTGGTTCCGCCCCGCCTGCGTGAGTACGCCGGGCTGGACAAGAAAGCGATGCTGGTGGGGCAACTGAACAAATTCCAGATCTGGGATGAAGACGCCTGGAACGCCGTTTCCGACGCTGATCTCCTGGCCATAAAACAACCCGGCGGCCTGCCGGACGAACTACGTGACCTTATCCTGTGAGCATTGAAAGCAGCTTCCGCCACATCACTGTCCTGCTCGACGAGGCCGTTGAAAGCCTTGCCGTGCGTGCGGACGGCTGCTACCTCGATGGCACCTTCGGGCGTGGCGGGCACAGTCGGCTCATCCTTCGGCATCTCGGTAGCGAGGGGCGGCTTCTCGGATTCGATAAAGACCCCCAAGCCATCTCCACGGGGCAAGCGCTGGCGGCCGAAGACGGCCGCTTTGTCATTGTGCAGCGCAGCTTTGCCGAGCTTGGCGAGGAGCTCGCCGAGCGCGGGCTGGTCGGGCAGGTCGATGGTGTGCTGCTGGACCTCGGGGTCTCGTCTCCGCAGCTGGATGATGCCGAGCGCGGCTTCAGCTTCCTCAACGATGGCCCGCTGGACATGCGCATGGATCCCGAGCGTGGCCAGAGCGCAGCGCAGTGGATCGCCACGGCGAGCGAAGACGAGATCAGTCACGTGCTCAAGGAGTACGGTGAGGAGCGCTTCGCCCGCCGCATGGCACGTGCCATCGTGCAACGGCGTGCCGAGCGCCCCTTCGAACGTACCGCCGACCTGGCGGCTGTGATCGCCGCTGCCAACCCGGCCTGGGAGAAGGGCAAGAACCCTGCGACCCGTGCCTTCCAGGGCATCCGAATCCACATCAACAATGAGTTGGGCGACCTTGAGCGCGGCCTGCAGGCTGCGCTGGACAGCCTCGCCATCGGCGGTCGCCTGGTGGTGATCAGTTTCCACTCGCTGGAAGACCGCATCGTCAAACAATTCATGCGCCGCCAGGTCAAGGGCGAGGCGGACAACCTGCCCCGCGACCTGCCTGTGCGCCAGGCCGTGTTCGAGCCGCGTCTGCGACTGCTCGGCAAGCCCCAGTACGCCTCCGAGGCGGAACTCAAGGCCAACCCCCGCTCCCGCAGCGCAGTGATGCGCGTGGCGGAGAAATTGCGATGAGCCGCCTTTTCTCCAAGCCCCTGCCGCGTGGCAGCTTCATCATGTTGCTGCTGTTCGTCGGCGTGCTGCTGTCCGCCATTTCGGTGTCCTACAGCGCCTACTGGAACCGGCAGCTGCTCAACAAGCTGTACGCCGAGCTCAGCGTCCGCGACAAGGCCCAGGCGGAGTGGGGGCGCTTGATCCTCGAACAGAGCACCTGGACGGCCCATAACCGCATCGAGTCCCTGGCCACCGAGCAGCTCAAGATGCGCATCCCCGAGCCGGCGGAAATCCGCATGGTGGCTCCATGATGAACCTGGAAGGCGCGCTCTATCCGTGGCGCTTCCGGATCGTCCTCGGGCTGCTTGGCCTCATGGTCGCTGCGATTTCCTGGCGCATCGTCGACCTGCATGTCATCGACCACGATTTCCTCAAGGAACAGGGCGATGCGCGCAGCGTCCGCCATATCCCGATCCCGGCCCACCGTGGTTTGATCACCGATCGCAATGGTGAGCCCCTGGCCGTCAGTACCCCGGTGACGACCCTGTGGACCAACCCCAAGGACCTCATGGCGTTCCGTGACCAGTGGCCGGTGATCGCCGGTGCCCTGGGGCAGGACCCACGCATCTTCGCCGAGCGCATCGAGCAGAATGCCAACCGCGAGTTCCTCTACCTGGCGCGTGGCCTTACGCCCGAGCAGGGGCAGGTGATCCTCGATCGCAAACTCCCGGGCGTCTACGCCATCGAGGAGTTTCGTCGTTTCTACCCCGCCGGCGAAGTCACTGCCCATGTGGTCGGCTTCACCGACGTGGATGACCGTGGTCGCGAGGGCGTCGAGCTGTCCTTCGATCAGTGGCTGGCTGGTGTTCCCGGCAAGCGCCAGGTCCTCAAGGACCGTCGCGGACGCCTGATCAAGGACGTCCAGGTCACCCGTAACGCCAAGCCTGGCAAGACCCTCGCGCTGTCCATCGACCTCCGCCTGCAGTACCTCGCCCACCGCGAGCTGCGCAACGCGCTGGTGGAGAACGGCGCCAAGGCGGGCAGCCTGGTCATCGTCGACGTGAAGACCGGCGAAGTGCTGGCCATGGCCAACCAGCCCACCTACAACCCGAACAACCGCCGCAACCTGCTGCCGGCGGCCATGCGCAACCGCGCCATGATCGACGTGTTCGAGCCAGGCTCCACGGTCAAGCCGATCTCCATGGCCGCTGCCCTGCAGAGCGGCCGCTGGAAGCCAGAAGATAAGGTCGAGGTCTACCCCGGTTCCCTGCAGATCGGGCGCTACACCATCAAGGACGTGTCCAAGACCGAGGGCCCGATCCTCGACCTGACCGGCATCCTGATCAACTCCAGCAACGTCGGCATGAGCAAGATCGCCTTCGACATCGGTGGCGAGAACATCTACGACACCATGCGCCGGCTCGGGCTCGGCCAGGACACCGGCCTCGGCTTCCCCGGCGAGCGCGTCGGCAACCTGCCCAACCACCGCGAGTGGCGCAAGGCCGAGACCGCGACCCTGTCCTATGGCTACGGCCTGTCGGTCACTGCCGTGCAGATGGTCCATGCCTACGCCACCCTGGCCAACAACGGCCTGGCGGTCCCGTTGTCGATGACCCGCGTCGACAACCTGCCGAGCGGCTCCCAGGCCATCCCGCCCGAGGTCGCCAAGACCCTGCAGGGCATGCTGCAGCAGGTGGTCGAGGCGCCGCGCGGCGTGTTCCGCGCCCAGGTCCCCGGCTATCACGTCTCCGGCAAGAGCGGTACCGCGCGCAAGGCCAGCGTGGGCACCAAGGGCTACACCCAGAACGCCTACCGCTCGCTCTTCGCGGGCTTCGGGCCCTCCACCAACCCGCGCCTGGCGATGGTGGTGGTGATCGACGAGCCCAGCAAGGCCGGCTACTTCGGCGGCCTGGTATCGGCACCCGTATTCGGCAGGGTCATGGCCGGCGCGCTGCGCCTGATGAACATCGCCCCGGACAACCTGCCCACCGAGGAACAACAGACCGCCAACGCGGCCAGCGGCAAAGGAGGGCGCACCTGATGCCCATGCCATTGAATCAACTGCTTCCCCAGGCGCAGGGTGCTGCGCTGATCCGTGAACTCACCCTGGATAGCCGCAAGGTACTCCCCGGTGACCTGTTCCTGGCCGTCCCCGGCGGCCAGCACGATGGCCGCCTGCACATCGCTGATGCCCTCGCCCGGGGCGCGGCGGCGGTGGCGTATGAAAGCGAGTCCGCCCCTGATCTGCCTGCGTCTGCCCAGGCCGAACTGATTCCCATCAAGGGACTGGCTGGCCAGCTTTCGGCAATTGCCGGTCGCTTCTACGGCGAGCCCAGCCGTGCGCTGGACCTGGTCGGCGTGACCGGCACCAACGGCAAGACCAGCGTCAGCCAGCTCGTGGCTCAGGCCCTGGATCGACTGGGCGAGCGGTGTGGCATCGTCGGCACCCTCGGTACCGGCTTCCACGGAGAGCTGGAGAGCGGCCGTCACACCACGCCGGATCCCCTTGCCGTCCAGGCCACCCTGGCCCGCCTCAAGCAGGCCGGTGCCCGTGCAGTGGCGATGGAAGTGTCTTCCCATGGCCTGGAGCAGGGGAGGGTGGCAGCGCTCGCGTTCGACGTGGCGGTGTTCACCAACCTGTCCCGCGACCACCTGGACTATCACGGCTCGATGGAAGCCTACGGCGTCGCCAAGGCCCGCCTGTTCGACTGGCCGGACCTGCGCTGCCGGGTGATCAACCTGGACGACGCGTTCGGCCGTGAACTGGCTGGTCGCGAGCACGATGCTCGCCTCATCGGTTACAGCCAGATCGATCCGGAAGCCTTCCTTTATTGCCGCGAAGCCACATTCGACGACGATGGTGTCCGCGCCCACATCATCACGCCCCAGGGAGAAGGCCTGCTGCGCAGCCCGCTGCTGGGTCGCTTCAACCTGAGCAACCTGCTGGCCGTGGTCGGTGCCCTGCTGGGCATGGGCTACCCCCTGGGCGATGTACTGGCCGTGCTGCCCGAACTGCAAGGGCCGGAAGGCCGGATGCAGCGCCTGGGCGGCGGTGAAAAACCACTGGTGGTGGTCGACTACGCCCACACCCCCGATGCCCTTGAGAAGGTGCTCGAAGCCCTGCGCCCCCACGCGCGCGGCCGCCTGCTCTGCCTGTTCGGCTGTGGCGGTGACCGGGACCGTGGCAAGCGCCCGCTGATGGCTGCGGTGGCCGAGCGTCTGGCCGATGCCGTGCTGGTCACCGACGACAACCCGCGCACAGAAGATCCGGCCCGAATCTTCGATGACATCCGCCCTGGCTTTGCCGAGCCGGCCAATGTCGAGTTCGTCCATGGCCGTGGCGCTGCCATTGCGCAGTTGATTGCATCGGCCGGTGTTGACGATGTCGTCCTGCTGGCAGGCAAGGGGCATGAGGATTACCAGGAGATCCAGGGTGAGCGCCTGCCGTTCTCCGATCTCGTCGAAGCCGAACACGCCTTGTCCACCTGGGAGCGCCCATGATCGAAGCCTTCCGCCTCAGCAGCCTGCAGTCCCCCTTGGCGGGGCGGCTCGTTGGCGAAGACGCCACGTTCACCTCGGTGTCCACCGACAGCCGACGTGTCGAGGCAGGCCAGCTGTTCATCGCCCTGACCGGGCCGAAGTTCGACGGCCATGACTATCTGGCTGACGTGGCCGCCAAGGGCGCCGTCGCTGCGTTGGTGGAGCGTGTGGTCGACGGTGTCGGCCTGCCGCAGTTGGTGGTGGCCGATGCCCGCGAGGCCCTCGGGCGACTGGGTGCGCTCAATCGTGACGCCTTTACCGGCCGTGTCGCCGCGGTGACCGGCTCCAGCGGCAAGACCACCGTCAAGGAGATGCTCGCCAGCATCCTGCGTACCCAGGGGCCGGTACTGGCCACCCGGGGCAACCTGAACAATGACCTCGGCGCACCGCTGACCCTGCTGGAGCTCGCTCCCGAGCACCGCAGCGCCGTCATCGAGCTGGGCGCTTCCCGCGTGGGCGAGATCGCCTATACCGTTGGCCTCACCCGTCCGCACGTGGCGATCATCAACAACGCCGGTAACGCCCATGTTGGCGAATTCGGCGGGCCGGAAAAGATCGTCTTGGCCAAGGGGGAAATCCTCGAAGGCCTGGCGAGCGACGGCACCGCCGTGCTCAACCGTGACGACAAGGCCTTCGAGACCTGGCGCGAGCGTGCTGCCGGCCGCCCGGTACTGAGTTTTGCCCTGAACGACGCCCGTGCCGACCTGCGGGCCGAGTCCATCGTGCGCGACGCCCGCGGCTGCATGGGCTTCCGCCTGGTGGGCGTGGTTGGCGAGGCGGACATCCAGCTCAACCTGCTGGGCCTGCACAACGTGGCCAACGCCCTGGCTGCCGCTGCCGCTGCCCACGCCCTGGGTGTGCCGCTGGTCGGCATCCGCGATGGGCTGCAGAACTTGCAACCGGTCAAGGGCCGCACCGTAGCGCAGTTGGCGACGAGCGGCATGCGGGTGATCGACGACAGCTACAACGCCAACCCCGCGTCGATGATGGCCGCCGTTGATATACTCGCCGGCTTTTCCGGCCGCACCGTCCTGGTGCTGGGGGACATGGGTGAACTGGGCGAATGGGCCGAACAGGGCCACCGCGACGTGGGGCTCCACGCGCGGGGCAAGGTCAGCTCGCTCTACGCCGTTGGCCCCCTGATGCGCCACGCCGTCGAGGCGTTCGGCGCAGGCGGCCGTCATTTCGCCGACCAGGCCAGCCTGATCGAGGCGCTGTCCGGCGAGCAGGACGCAAACACCACCATTCTGATCAAAGGTTCCCGTAGCGCGGCGATGGACAAGGTCGTCGCGGCCTTCTGCGGGACGGGGGAGGCTCACTAATCATGCTGCTGCTGCTCGCTGAGTACCTGCAACAGTTCTACAAAGGGTTCGGCGTATTCCAGTACCTGACCCTGCGCGGGATTCTCGGCGTCCTGACGGCCCTGTCGCTGTCGCTCTGGCTCGGTCCCTGGATGATCCGCACCTTGCAGATCCGCCAGATCGGCCAATCCGTGCGCAATGACGGCCCGCAATCGCACCTGTCCAAGTCCGGTACCCCCACCATGGGCGGCGCACTGATCCTCACGGCCATCGGCATCAGCACGCTGCTGTGGGCCGACCTGTCGAACCGCTACGTCTGGGTGGTGCTCGCCGTCACCCTGCTGTTCGGAGCCATTGGCTGGGTGGATGACTACCGCAAGGTGATCGAGAAGAACTCCCGTGGCCTGCCGAGCCGCTGGAAGTACTTCTGGCAGTCGGTGTTCGGCATCGCTGCAGCCGTCTTCCTTTATATGACCGCCACCACGCCGGCCGAGACCACCCTGATCCTGCCGCTGGTGAAGGATGTGGGCATCCCGCTGGGCGTTGGCTTCATCGTGCTGACCTATTTCGTGATCGTCGGCTCCAGCAACGCGGTGAACCTCACCGACGGCCTGGATGGCCTGGCGATCATGCCGACCGTGATGGTCGGCGGTGCGCTGGGGATCTTCTGCTACCTCTCCGGCAACATCAAATTCGCCGAATACCTGCTGATCCCCTACGTACCGGGTGCGGGCGAGCTGATCGTGTTCTGTGCTGCCCTGGTGGGTGCCGGCCTCGGCTTCCTCTGGTTCAACACCTACCCGGCCCAGGTATTCATGGGTGACGTCGGCGCCCTGGCGCTGGGTGCCGCTCTGGGCACCATCGCCGTAATCGTGCGCCAGGAAGTGGTGCTGTTCATCATGGGGGGCGTGTTCGTCATGGAAACCCTGTCCGTGATGATCCAGGTCGCCTCGTTCAAGCTCACCGGCCGCCGCGTGTTCCGCATGGCGCCCATTCACCACCATTTCGAACTCAAGGGCTGGCCCGAGCCCCGCGTGATCGTGCGCTTCTGGATCATCACCGTGATCCTCGTGCTGATCGGCCTGGCCACCCTGAAACTGCGTTGAGGACAGCATGAGCCTGATCGCTTCCGACCACTTCCGCATCGTTGTCGGCCTCGGCAAGAGCGGCATGTCCCTGGTGCGCTTCCTGGCGCGCCAGGGCGTGCCGTTCGCGGTCGCCGACACCCGCGAGAACCCGCCGGAGCTGGCGACGCTGCGCCTCCAGTTCCCGCAGGTCGAAGTGCGTTGCGGCGAGCTGGACGTGGAGTTCCTCTGCCGCGCGCAGGAGCTGTACGTGAGCCCCGGACTGGCCCTCGCCACGCCGACCCTGCAGGAAGCGGCCAAGCGCGGTGTGAAGTTGTCGGGCGACATCGAACTGTTCGCCCGCCACGCCAAGGCGCCCATCGTCGCGATCACCGGCTCCAACGCCAAGAGCACCGTCACCACCCTCGTCGGGGACATGGCGCGCGCGGCTGGCAAGCGGGTTGCGGTGGGAGGAAACCTCGGTACGCCGGCGCTGGACCTGCTGGCCGACGACATCGAGCTGTACGTGATGGAGCTGTCCAGCTTCCAGCTGGAGACCACCGAGCGGCTGAATGCCGAGGTGGCCACGGTGCTCAACGTCAGCGAAGACCACATGGACCGCTACGCCGACATGCAGGCCTATCACCTCGCCAAGCACCGCATCTTCCGTGGCGCCCGCCAGGTGGTGGTGAACCGTGGCGACGCATTGTCCCGTCCGCTGGTGGCCGACCAGCTGCCGTGCTGGAGCTTTGGCCTGAACAAGCCGGATTTCAAAGCCTTCGGCCTCATCGAGGAAGACGGCGAGAAATACCTGGCCTACCAGTTCGAGAAGCTCATGCCGGTGCGTGAGCTCAAGGTCCGTGGCGCCCATAACCATGCAAACGCCCTGGCAGCCCTGGCGCTGGGCCATGCCGTCGGCCTGCCGTTCGGGCCGATGCTGGCTGCGCTGCGGGAGTTCACCGGCCTCGCTCACCGTTGCCAGTGGGTTCGCGAGCTGCGTGGCGTGGCCTACTACGACGATTCCAAGGCCACCAATGTCGGTGCGGCCCTGGCTGCCATCGAAGGCCTGGGGGCCGACATCGACGGCAAGCTGGTGCTGATTGCCGGTGGGGATGGCAAGGGGGCCGATTTCTCCGGCCTGACTGCTCCGGTTGCGCGCTACTGCCGCGCCGTGGTCCTGCTGGGGCGCGATGCCGAGTTGATCGCGGCCGCCCTGGGTGATGCAGTGCCGCTGGTCCGCGTGAAGACCCTCGATGAGGCCGTGCAGCGTTGCGCCGAGCTGGCCCGGGAAGGGGATGCGGTGCTGCTGTCGCCCGCCTGCGCCAGCCTCGACATGTTCAAGAACTTCGAAGAACGCGGGCGTCTCTTCGCCCAGGCTGCGGAGGGGCTGTCCTGATGCTCGCCCGCCTGTTCGCCCAGCAGTCGCCGCTGCGCAACCGCCGCGGCATCGATCTGGACTTCCCGCTCCTGGCAGGTTGTCTGGCGCTGCTCGGCCTCGGGCTGGTGATGGTCACCTCCGCCTCTTCGGAAGTGGCCTCGGCCCTGTCCGGCAACCCGCTCTATCACAGCATTCGTCACCTCATTTACCTGGCCATTGGCGGCGTGGCGTGCATCATCACGCTGCAGGTGCCCATGGCGTTCTGGCAGCGCCACGGTGCGCGCCTGATGCTGGTGGCGTTCGCGCTGCTGATCATGGTGCTGCTGCCGGGCATTGGTCGCGAGGTGAACGGTGCCAAGCGCTGGATCGGCTTCGGCCTGTTCAACCTGCAGCCCTCGGAGCTGGCCAAGCTGTTCACCGTGATGTTCATCGCCGGCTACCTGGTGCGCCGGCAGGACGAGGTGCGCTCCAAGCTCACCGGCTTCATCAAGCCCATGCTGGTGCTCGGCCCCATGGCCGTGTTGCTGCTGGCGGAACCGGACTTCGGGGCCACCGTGGTGTTGGTCGGCTCCTGCATCGCCATGCTGTTCCTCGGTGGCATCAACCTGGTGCGCTTCATTCCCCTGGCTGCTGGGGTGCTGGGCGCCGGCGTGCTGGTGATGACCAGCCAGAGCTACCGGATGCAGCGCCTGACCAACTTCATCGACCCCTGGGCCGACCAGTACGGTGCCGGCTACCAGTTGAGCCAGGCACTGATCGCCTTCGGTCGCGGCGAGTGGTTCGGTGTCGGCCTGGGCAACAGCATCCAGAAGCAGTTCTACCTGCCGGAAGCCCACACCGACTTCGTGTTCGCCGTGCTGGCCGAGGAGCTGGGCATGGTCGGCGCCCTGGCCACCGTTGCGCTGTTCGTGTTCGTCAGCGTGCGCGCGCTGTACATCGGGCTCTGGGCGGAGAAGGCCCGGCAATATTTCTCGGCCTACGTGGCCTATGGCCTGGCGTTCCAGTGGATCGGCCAGGTGCTCATCAACATCGGTGTGAACGTCGGCCTGCTGCCCACCAAGGGCCTGACGCTGCCGTTCCTCAGCTACGGCGGCAGCTCCCTGGTGATCTGCTGCGTCTGCATGGGCCTGCTGCTCCGGATCGAGTGGGAGCGCAGGACCTACCTGGGTAACGAAGACGTGGAGTTCGACGAGAGCGACTTCGCGGAAGAGGAGGTGCGCACATGACCGGCAATGTGCTGATCATGGCCGGCGGCACCGGCGGACACGTCTTCCCGGCGCTGGCCTGTGCCCGCGAATTCCAGGCACGCGGCTACAGCGTGCACTGGCTGGGTACGCCCCGCGGCATCGAGAACGAACTGGTGCCCCAGGCCGGCCTGCCGCTGCACCTGATCCAGGTAAGCGGCCTTCGCGGCAAAGGTATTAAGTCCCTGCTCAAGGCACCGTTCGAGTTGCTGCGTTCGCTGTTCCAGGCCCGCCGCGTGGTGCGTGAGCTCAAGCCCGTCTGCGTGCTGGGCATGGGCGGCTATGTCACCGGCCCCGGCGGTCTGGCCGCGCGCCTGGCCGGCGTACCGCTGGTGATCCACGAGCAGAACGCGGTGGCCGGTACGGCCAACCGCAGCCTGGCGCCTCTGGCGAAGCGCATCTGTGAGGCATTCCCCGACACCTTCGCGGCCAGCGACAAGCGCCGCACCACCGGCAATCCGGTACGTGAGGAGCTGTTCCTGGAAACCCCGCGTGATGCGCTGGAAGGCCGTCAGCCGCGCCTGTTGGTGCTGGGCGGGAGCCTGGGTGCCGAGCCGCTGAACAAATTGTTGCCCGAGGCCCTGGCGCTTGTGCCGGCGGACATTCGCCCCCAGGTGTTCCACCAGGCCGGGAAGAATCACGATCAAGTCACTGCCGAGCGTTACCGCGCGGCAGGGGTAGAGGCCGAGGTTGGCCCCTTCATCAAGGACATGGCCCGGGCCTACGCCTGGGCCGACATGGTGGTGTGCCGTTCTGGTGCGCTGACAGTGAGCGAGCTGGCCGCCGCCGGGCTGCCCTCGTTCCTGGTGCCGCTGCCCCATGCGATCGACGACCACCAGTCGCGCAATGCCGATTATCTGGCGAAGGAGGGCGCAGCCTTCCTTCTGCCGCAACATGCCACCGACGCGGCGACCCTGGCCGCGCGGTTGACCGAGGTACTGATGCAACCCGAACGACTCAAGGCCATGGGCGCCATTGCCCGCCGTCTGGCCAAGCCTGCTGCTACCCGCACCGTGGTCGATATCTGTCTGGAGGTGGCCCATGGTTGAGAGCCAGAAAGCCGCTCCCCAGCCGGAAATGCGCCGCATCCGCCGCATCCACTTCGTGGGCATCGGTGGCGTGGGCATGTGCGGCATCGCTGAAGTGCTGCTGAACCTGGGCTACCAGGTCTCCGGTTCCGACCTGAAGGCCTCGGCCGTCACCGCTCGCCTGGAGAGCTTCGGCGCCCAGGTCTTCATCGGCCACCGTGCCGAGAATGCCGAGAACGCTGATGTGCTGGTGGTATCCAGCGCCGTGAACAAGGCCAACCCCGAGGTGGCCGTTGCGCTGGAGCGCCGCATTCCCGTGGTCCCGCGCGCCGAGATGCTTGCCGAGCTGATGCGCTATCGCCACGGCATCGCCGTCGCCGGCACCCATGGCAAGACCACTACCACCAGCCTGATCGCCTCGGTTTTCGCCGCGGGCGGCCTGGATCCGACCTTCGTCATCGGCGGGCGCCTGAACGCCGCCGGCACCAACGCGCAGCTGGGCACCAGCCGCTACCTGGTGGCCGAGGCCGACGAGAGCGATGCCAGCTTCCTGCACCTGCAGCCGATGGTGGCCGTGGTGACCAACATCGACGCCGACCACATGAGCACCTATGGCGGCGACTTCAACAAACTGAAGAAGACCTTCGTCGAGTTCCTGCACAACCTGCCGTTCTACGGGCTGGCGGTGATGTGTGTGGACGACCCGGTAGTTCGCGAAATCCTGCCCCAGGTCGCGCGCCCGACCGTGACCTACGGCTTCTCCGAAGATGCCGACCTGCGCGCCATCAATGTGCGTCAGGAGGGTATGCGCACCTGGTTTACCGTGCTGCGCCGTGACCGCGAGCCGCTGGAGGTGTCGGTGAACATGCCCGGCAACCACAACGTGCTCAATGCGCTGGCCACCATCGCCATCGCTACCGACGAAGGCATCGACGATGCCGCCATCGTCCAGGGCCTCTCGGGCTTCCAGGGCGTCGGCCGCCGCTTCCAGGTCTACGGCGAGCTGCAGGTCGAGGGCGGCAGCGTGATGCTGGTGGATGACTACGGCCACCACCCCCGCGAGGTGGCGGCTGTGATCAAGGCCGTACGTGGAGGCTGGCCGGAGCGCCGCCTGGTGATGGTCTACCAGCCGCACCGCTACAGCCGTACCCGTGATCTCTACGACGACTTCGTGCAGGTGCTGGGCGAGTCCAACGTGCTGCTGTTGATGGAGGTCTACCCGGCAGGCGAAGAGCCGATCCCCGGTGCTGACAGCCGCCAGCTGTGCCACAGCATCCGCCAGCGCGGCCAGCTCGACCCGATCTACATCGAGCGCGGTGTCGACCTGGCGCCGCTGGTCAAGCCGCTGCTGCGACCCGGCGACATCCTGCTCTGCCAGGGTGCGGGCGATATCGGCGCACTGGCGCCCCAATTGATCCAGAACCCGCTGTTCAGTGGCACCGGCGATGCGGGCGCCGCGAGGAAGGACGCATGACCGACCATCTGAAATCCACCGTTCCGCCGAGCGCGTTCGGCCGTGTGGCGGTGCTCTACGGGGGCCGCAGCGCGGAGCGCGAGGTGTCCCTGAAGTCCGGCTCAATGGTGCTGGAGGCCTTGCTGTCGGCAGGTGTCGATGCCTTCGGGATCGACGTCGGCGACGACTTCCTGCAACGCCTGTCGAGCGAGCGCATCGATCGTGCGTTCATCGTCCTACATGGGCGGGGCGGCGAGGATGGCAGTATGCAGGGCCTGCTGGAATGCCTGGGTATTCCGTATACCGGCAGTGGCGTACTGGCGTCGGCCCTGGCGATGGACAAGCTGCGCACCAAGCAGGTCTGGCACAGCCTTGGCCTGCCCACGCCGCGTCACGCCGTGCTGGCAAGCGTCGAGGATTGTGAGCGCGCTGCGAGGGAACTGGGCTTCCCGTTGATCGTCAAACCGGCCCATGAAGGTTCGAGTATCGGCATGGCCAAGGTGGAAGACGTCGACGCGCTGGTGAATGCCTGGCGTGACGCCAGCCGCTACGACCCCCAGGTGCTGGTGGAGCAATGGATCCATGGCCCCGAGTTCACCATCGCCGTGCTGCGTGGCGAGGTGCTGCCGCCCATCCGGCTGGGGACTCCGCATACCTTCTATGACTACGAGGCCAAGTACCTGGCCAGCGATACCCGCTACCAGATCCCCTGTGGGCTGGACGCCGAGAAGGAAGCCGAGCTTAAGTCCCTGACAGCCCGTGCCTGCGAAGCCGTGGGTACCCAGGGCTGGGCCCGTGCCGATGTGATGCAGGATGCCGAGGGGCGCTTCTGGCTGCTGGAGGTCAACACCGTGCCTGGCATGACCGACCACAGCCTGGTGCCGATGGCCGCGCGCGCCGTGGGCCTGGATTACCAGCAACTGGTGCTGGCCGTCCTTGCCGACAGCGTCGAGGCGCGGGGTTAAGACCATGCGTGGCGCCTCCCTCCGTCACCCGCAACCCGGCCCCATCCGTGCGCCCCAGCGCAAGGATGTACCGCGGGGTGCCAGCCGGTTGGTGGCCAAGGAACCGCTGAGCGTCCGGCTGCCCAAGCCGAGCTTCGGCTTCCTGCGTCGGCTGACCTGGCCGGTGATGCTGGTGGTGCTGGGTTTTGGTGCCTACGAGGGTGCGCAACGGCTGTTGCCTTACGCGGACCGGCCGATTGCCAAGGTCAGCGTGCAGGGCGACCTCAGCTACATCAGCCAGCAGGCGGTGCAGCAGCGGATCGCGCCTTACATCGCGGCGAGCTTCTTCAGCATCGATCTCGCCGGCATGCGTCACGAACTGGAGCAGATGCCCTGGATCGCCCACGCCGAGGTTCGTCGGGTGTGGCCGGACCAGGTGATGATCCGGCTCGACGAGCAACTGCCCATCGCCCGCTGGGGTGATGAGGCACTGCTGAACAACAAGGGCCAGGCGTTCACCCCGCGTGAGCTGGCCCATTACGAACAACTGCCGCAGCTGTGGGGGCCACAGCGGGCCCAGGAACAGGTGATGCAGCAATACCAGATGCTCAGCCAGATGCTTCGCCCGCTGGGTTTTTCCATTGCCCGGCTGGAGCTTCGCGAACGTGGGAGCTGGTTCCTGTCGACGGGGCAGGGCGTGGAGATACTGCTGGGTAGGGATCACCTTGTGGAAAAGATGCGTCGGTTCATCTCGATCTACGACAAGACGCTGAAAGATCAGATCGCCAACATCGAGCGTGTCGACCTGCGTTACCCCAACGGGCTGGCGGTAGCGTGGCGCACCCCGGTCGAGGCCCCCGCGGCGGCTGTGGCCAGCCGCGCGAATTGAGGAGAAGGTTAGGAACATGGCAAGCGTGCAGAGCGGCAAGATGATCGTCGGCCTGGATATCGGCACCTCCAAGGTGGTGGCGCTGGTGGGCGAGATCGCGGCCGACGGGCAGCTGGAAATCGTGGGCATCGGGACCCATCCGTCCCGCGGGCTGAAGAAAGGCGTGGTGGTGAACATCGAGTCCACCGTGCAGTCGATCCAGCGCGCGGTCGAGGAAGCCCAGATGATGGCGGGCTGCCGCATCCACTCCGCCTTCGTCGGTGTGGCGGGCAACCATATCCGCAGCCTGAACTCCCACGGCATCGTCGCGATCCGTGATCGCGAAGTCAGCCCGGCGGACATCGAGCGCGTGCTGGACGCCGCCCAGGCCGTGGCCATCCCTGCCGACCAGCGGGTGCTGCACACCCTGGCGCAGGACTACGTGATCGATAACCAGGAAGGTGTGCGCGAGCCCCTGGGCATGTCCGGTGTGCGCCTGGAAGCCAAGGTGCACGTGGTGACCTGTGCGGTGAATGCGGCGCAGAACATCGAGAAGTGCGTCCGTCGCTGCGGCCTCGAAGTGGACGACATCATCCTCGAGCAACTGGCGTCGGCCTATTCGGTGCTGACCGACGACGAGAAGGAGCTGGGCGTGTGCCTGGTGGACATCGGCGGCGGCACCACCGACATCGCGATCTTCACCGAAGGCGCGATCCGCCATACGGCGGTGATCCCGATCGCCGGCGACCAGGTGACCAACGACATCGCCATGGCCCTGCGTACGCCGACCCAGTACGCCGAGGAGATCAAGATCCGCTACGCCTGCGCGCTGGCCAAGCTGGCCGGTGCCGGCGAGACCATCAAGGTTCCCAGCGTGGGTGATCGTCCTCCGCGCGAGCTGTCCCGCCAGGCCTTGGCCGAGGTGGTCGAGCCGCGTTACGACGAGCTGTTCACCCTGATCCAGGCCGAGCTGCGCCGCAGCGGCTACGAGGACCTGATCCCTGCCGGCATCGTGCTGACCGGCGGTACGGCGAAGATGGAAGGGGCGGTCGAACTGGCCGAAGAGATTTTCCACATGCCGGTGCGCCTGGGCGTGCCGCATAGCGTCAAGGGGCTGAGCGACGTGGTGCGCAACCCGATCTACTCCACGGGCGTGGGCTTGCTGATGTACGGTCTGCAGAAGCAGTCCGATGGCCTGTCCCTCTCCGTGGGGAACAGCTTCAGCGACGAACCGAAGGCACCTGTCCTGGAACGTTTCAAGCGCTGGATCCAGGGCAATTTCTGAGTTTGCAGTAGGCGATACAACTAGAAAGGAAGGAGAGGGGAAAATGTTCGAACTCGTAGATAACGTTCCGCAAACAGCGGTCATCAAGGTTATCGGCGTCGGTGGTGGCGGTGGCAACGCCGTGAACCACATGGCCAAGACCAACATCGAAGGCGTGGAATTCATCTGCGCCAACACCGATGCGCAGGCGCTGAAGAACATCGGTGCGCGCACCGTTCTGCAGCTCGGCCCGGGCGTCACCAAGGGCCTGGGTGCGGGTGCCAATCCGGAAGTCGGTCGTCAGGCCGCGCTGGAAGACCGCGACCGCATCGCCGAAGTCCTGCAGGGCACCGACATGGTCTTCATCACCACCGGCATGGGTGGCGGTACCGGTACCGGTGCAGCGCCGATCATCGCCGAGGTGGCCAAGGACCTGGGCATCCTGACCGTGGCCGTGGTCACCCGTCCGTTCCCGTTCGAAGGTCGCAAGCGCATGCAGATCGCCGATGAAGGCATCCGCGCGCTGGCCGAGAACGTCGACTCGCTGATCACCATCCCCAACGAGAAGCTGCTGACCATCCTGGGCAAGGATGCGAGCCTGCTGTCGGCCTTCTCCAAGGCGGACGACGTGCTGGCCGGCGCCGTGCGCGGCATCTCCGACATCATCAAGCGTCCGGGCATGATCAACGTCGACTTCGCCGACGTGAAGACCGTCATGAGCGAAATGGGCATGGCGATGATGGGCACCGGCTGCGCCAGCGGTCCGAATCGCGCTCGCGAGGCCACCGAGGCGGCCATCCGCAACCCGCTGCTGGATGATGTCAACCTGCAGGGCGCCCGCGGCATCCTGGTCAACATCACCGCCGGTCCGGACCTGTCCCTGGGTGAGTACTCCGACGTGGGCAGCATCATCGAGCAGTTCGCTTCCGAGAACGCCACCGTCAAGGTGGGCACCGTGATCGATCCGGACATGCGCGACGAACTGCACGTCACCGTGGTTGCCACCGGCCTGGGCGCGCGCCTGGAGAAACCGGTCAAGGTTGTGGACAACACCGTTCAGGCCGCTGCGGCCGTGGCTGCCCCGGCTGCTCCCCAGCGTGCCGAGCAACCGTCGGTCAACTACCGCGACCTGGACCGTCCGACCGTGATGCGCAACCAGTCCCATGGCAACACCGCAGCCGCGGCGAAGCTGAACCCGCAGGATGACCTGGATTACCTGGACATCCCCGCGTTCCTGCGCCGTCAGGCCGATTGATGGAGTCAATCAGCGCTATGTCTGTGATTGGTGTTCAGCAAAGGCCGGTTCTGCTATTATCCCCGGCCATTGTTGAAAACAGTTCGCAACTAGCGCGAAAGCGGCCACAGCCATGATCAAACAACGCACTCTCAAGAACGTCATCCGTGCCACGGGTGTCGGGCTGCACTCCGGGGAAAAGGTCTACCTGACCCTCAAGCCCGCTCCCGTGGACACCGGCATCGTGTTCTGCCGTACCGACCTGGACCCGATGGTCCAGATTGCCGCCTATGCCGAAAATGTTGGCGAGACGACCATGTCCACCAATCTTTTCAACGGCGACGTCAAGGTCGGCACGGTTGAACACCTGCTCTCGGCCATGGCCGGCCTGGGTATCGACAACGCCTACGTCGAACTGTCCGCCGCCGAAGTGCCGATCATGGATGGCAGCGCCGGTCCGTTCGTCTTCCTGATCCAGTCCGCTGGCCTGGAAGAGCAGGACGCACCCAAGCGTTTCATCCGTATCAAGCGTGAAGTGAGTGTGCAGGATGGCGACAAGCGCGCCACCTTCGTTCCCTTCGATGGCTTCAAGGTCACTTTCGAGATCGACTTCGACCACCCGGTGGTCAACGGTCGCACCCAGAAAGCGTCGGTGGACTTCTCCAGCACCACCTTCGTCAAGGAAGTCAGCCGTGCGCGTACCTTCGGTTTCGTGCGCGACCTGGAGTTCCTGCGGTCCCACAACCTGGCACTCGGCGGCAGCGTCGACAACGCCATCGTGGTGGACGAGGACAGCGTGCTGAACGAAGACGGCCTCCGTTACGAGGACGAGTTCGTCAAGCACAAGATCCTCGACGCCATCGGCGACCTGTACCTGCTCGGCAACAGCCTGATCGGCGAGTTCCGTGGCTACAAGTCGGGCCATGCGCTCAACAATCGCCTGCTGCGCGCATTGATCGCCGACAAGGATGCCTGGGAAGTGGTGACCTTCGAGGATGCCAGTACCGCACCGATCTCCTACATGCGCCCGGTAGCGGCCGTGTAAGCAACAATACCTTCCTTTCTTTCGAGGCCACCCGATGGGTGGCCTCTTTTTTTCCGGATTATTGTCGCCTGGGTAGGAAAGGGTCAGTCCGTCGGACGAGCTCTGGAGGCCAGGCGTTCGAGTGCGGCACGCAGTCGCGGGTCGCTGATGCCTTCGGCCGTGGATTGCAGGCTTTCCGCCGCGTAGGCGGACAACGCAGCGCCCTGAGAGGGGTTGCGCCCAGCGCTTCTGGAAGGTTGCACCTTGAAGATGATTTTCGTTAAGTTCGCGAACTCTTCGAGTGCCTGCAGCTGACGTTGCAGGCGCCGCTGCTGATAACGCAGGCGGGTCGCCCAGTGACCGTCGCTGATGATCAGCAGCAGGCAGCCGTCCCGCCACGATGCCACCCGGCAGTGCTCGCGGGCCGCCGGTTGCAGTTGACCTTCCAGAACGCGTTGCAGATGGTCGATGCGCTGGGCTTGGTCGAACAGGGCCCTCAGGGGCTTCTCCTCCTTCAGCAAGGCGACGGGGGAGCGGGCCGGCAAGGGACGAAAAGACATGGCAGGACGCCTGAAGAATACAGAGCGGGCATGGTAGCAGAAGGCTGCACCAGCGACCCGCCGGATCACATGGGGAAGTCATGCACATCATTTTTCTGAGCCGCGACCGCGGTGCGGCACGGTCGCTCAGCCTGGACGTTCGCTGGCTGCTGTTGGGCGGCCTGCTGAGCCTCGGGCTGGTGCTTGGCACCGGCGTTGCCCTGGGCTCGTGGATGAACGCGAGCGAGTCGGTATCCGCTGATCCTCGCCTGGCCGATGCGCTCGATGCCCAGCGCAGCGAGATGACCCAGGCCCGCGAGGATGCCCAGCGACAGCTGGATGCCTTCGCCGCCCATATCGCCGAACTCCAGGCCCGCCTCACACGGCTCGATGCCCTGGGCGAGCGTGTCGCCGAGCTGGCCGAACTGGATGCCAGCGAATTCGACTTTTCCCTGGGTGTCGGACAGGGCGGGCCGGAGGATGCGCTCGACGCACCGGCCTACCAGCCGCCGCCGTTCATGGAGGTCCTCGACCAGCTCGGTGAGCGGCTGCACAGCCGCGAGCAGCAGCTGGAGGTGCTTGAGCAGCTGCTGGGTGAGCGCCGCCTCAACGACGCCACCAGCCCGGCTGGCCGCCCGGTCCGCCAGGGCTACGTGTCCTCCCCATTCGGTGTACGCAGCGACCCGCTGACGGGTCGGCTCAGCCACCACAAGGGTGTCGACTTCGCCGCCAAGGCCGGCAGCGATGTGCTGGCAGTCGGCGCCGGTGTGGTGACCTGGTCAGGCCGCAAGAGCGGCTACGGCAATCTGGTCGAGATCAGCCATGCCGACGGGTACCGGACCCTCTACGCGCACAACCAGCGCAACCTCGTCGAGGTGGGGGATCTGGTGCAGCGTGGACAGGCCATCGCCAGGGTCGGCAGCAGTGGCCGATCCACCGGCGCACACGTGCATTTCGAGGTCACCCGGGATGGCGAAGTCGTCAATCCGACCCTCTATATAGCGCGTTCCACCGACGCGGAATAACGCCGCTTTTCTCCAGAACGAATCCGAGTAGAATGCCCCCTTCGCATGCAGCCATGAAGGCTGCAAGGGCGACTTCGGGAGCGCCCCCCATCCATATATGTGGAAGATCCTTTCGATATGTTTGCGCCTTTGTTGAAGAAACTCTTTGGAAGCAAGAACGAGCGCGAAGTGAAGCGCATGACCAAGGCTGTCCAGGCAATCAACGCCCTGGAAGAGCAGATGGTCGCGCTGAGCGACGAGCAGCTCAGAGCCAAGACCGAAGAGTTCAAGGCCCGGGTGGCCAAGGGCGAAACCCTGGACCAGATCCTTCCCGAAGCATTTGCTGTCGTTCGTGAAGCGGGCAAGCGTGTGATGGGCATGCGCCACTTCGACGTCCAGCTCATCGGCGGCATGACCCTCCACGAAGGCAAGATCGCCGAGATGCGCACCGGCGAGGGCAAGACCCTGGTGGGCACACTGCCGGTCTACCTCAACGCCATGTCCTGCAAGGGCGTGCACGTGGTGACGGTGAACGACTACCTCGCTCGCCGCGACGCCAACTGGATGCGCCCGCTGTATGAATTCCTCGGCCTCACCGTCGGCATCGTCATGCCCTTCCAGCCGCCGGAAGAGAAGCGTGCCGCCTATGCCGCCGACATCACCTACGGCACCAACAACGAATTCGGCTTCGACTACCTGCGCGACAACATGGCGTTCAGCCTGGAAGACAAGTTCCAGCGCGAACTGAACTTCGCCGTGATCGACGAAGTGGACTCCATCCTCATCGACGAAGCGCGTACCCCGCTGATCATCTCCGGCCAGGCCGAGGACAGCTCCCGCCTGTACCAGCAGATCAACACCCTGATCCCGCGCCTGAAGAAGCACGTCGAGCCCGAAGAAGGCAACGTCGTCCAGGAAGGTCACTACACCGTCGACGAGAAGACCCGCCAGGTCGAACTCAACGAACAGGGCCACCAGTACATCGAGGAACTGCTCACCCAGGCCGGCCTGCTGGCCGAGGGCGAGAGCCTCTACTCCGCGCACAACCTGGGCCTGCTGACCCACGTCTATGCCGGCCTGCGCGCCCACACCCTGTTCCACCGCAACGTCGAGTACATCGTGCAGGACGGCCAGATCCTGCTGATCGACGAGCACACCGGCCGTACCATGCCCGGCCGTCGCCTGTCCGAGGGCCTGCACCAGGCCATCGAGGCGAAGGAAAACCTGCAGATCCAGGCCGAGAGCCAGACCCTGGCCTCGACCACCTTCCAGAACTACTTCCGTCTCTACAACAAGCTGGCCGGCATGACCGGTACGGCCGACACCGAGGCGTTCGAGTTCCACAGCATCTACGGCCTCGAAGTGGTGGTCATCCCCACCCACCGCCCGATCGCCCGCAAGGACTTCAACGACCTGGTCTACCTGACCCAGGAAGAGAAGTACGCCGCCATCATCACCGACATCAAGGAATGCCAGGCCAGCGGCCGGCCGATCCTGGTGGGGACCGCCTCCATCGACAGCTCCGAGTACGTCTCCCAGCTGCTGACCAAGGCCGGCATCGAGCACAAGGTGCTGAACGCCAAGTACCACGAGCGTGAGGCCGAGATCATCGCCCAGGCCGGCCGCCCCGGCGCCGTCACCATCGCCACCAACATGGCCGGTCGTGGTACCGACATCCTGCTGGGCGGTAACTGGGAGGTCGAAGTCGCCGCCCTGGAGAACCCCACCGAAGAGCAGGTCGCCCAGATCAAGGCCGAGTGGCAGAAGCGCCACCAGCAAGTGATCGAGGCCGGCGGCCTCCACGTGATCGCCTCCGAGCGCCACGAATCCCGCCGTATCGACAACCAGCTGCGTGGCCGTGCCGGTCGCCAGGGTGACCCGGGTTCCAGCCGCTTCTACCTGTCCCTGGAAGACAACCTGATGCGCATCTTCGCCTCCGACCGGGTGAAGAACTTCATGAAGGCGCTGGGCATGCAACAGGGCGAGGCCATCGAACACCGCATGGTCACCAACGCCATCGAGAAGGCGCAGCGCAAGGTCGAAGGCCGCAACTTCGACATCCGCAAGCAACTGCTCGAATACGACGACGTGGCCAACGAGCAGCGCAAGGTGATCTACCACATGCGCAACAGCCTGCTGGCGGCCGAGGACATCGGCGACACCATCGCCGAGTTCCGCCAGGACGTGCTGGGCCGCACCATCGACGCCCACATCCCGCCGCAATCGCTGCCGGAACAGTGGGACGTGGCCGGTCTGGAAGCGGCGCTCTACAGCGACTTCGGCATCAAGCTGCCGGTCCAGCAGTGGCTCGACGAAGACGACAAGCTGTTCGAAGACACCCTGCGCGAGAAGATCCTCGAGCAACTGGTGGCCGCCTACAACGAGAAGGAAGAACTGGCCGGCGCCGAGGCCCTGCGTTCCTTCGAGAAGCAGATGCTGCTGCGCGTGCTGGACGACCTGTGGAAGGACCACCTGTCCACCATGGATCACCTGCGCCACGGCATCCACCTGCGCGGCTATGCCCAGAAGAACCCGAAGCAGGAATACAAGCGCGAGTCCTTTGCCCTGTTCCAGGAGCTGATGGACTCCATCCGCCGCGACACCATCCGCGTCCTCTCCCACGTCCAGGTCCGCCGCGAAGACCCGGCCGAGGAAGAAGCCCGCCTGCGCCGCGAGGCCGAGGAACTGGCCAAGCGCATGCAGTTCCAGCACGCCGAAGCTCCGGGCCTCGACGAGCCCGAAGAGGCGATGGAGGAGGGCGATGTCGCCACCGCTGCCGCCGTGGCGCCGGTTCGCGCCGAGCCCAAGATCGGCCGCAACGAGCCCTGCCCCTGCGGTTCCGGCAAGAAGTACAAGCACTGCCACGGCCAGATCAGCTGACCTGCCCGGCATGACGACAGCGCCGCGACCGGCTTGAGCCGCTCGCGGCGTTTTCACACTGACCCCCTGAACAGCGGCACCCCGCCGTCTGTCCACCTCACGACAAGGAGCGCTTCCATGGCTGTTGGTCTCGGCCCTCTGCCCACCCTCCACCCGGTTCCCGGTTTCGAACTCGGCATCGCCTCTGCCGGCATCAAGCGACCCGGGCGAAAGGATGTGGTGGTGATGCGATGCGCGGAAGGCTCCACTGTCGCCGGTGTGTTCACCCTCAATGCTTTCTGCGCCGCGCCGGTGATCCTGGCCCGCAAACGCGTTCTCGGCCCGGTGCGCTACCTGCTCACCAACACCGGCAACGCCAACGCCGGCACCGGTGAGCCCGGCCTGGCTGCTGCAGCGCGTACCTGCGCCCGCCTCGCCGAACTGGCTGGCGTGGATGAAAGCGCCGTGCTGCCGTTCTCCACCGGCGTGATCGGCGAGCCACTGCCGGTCGAGAAGATCGAAGCCGTGCTGGGCGATGCCCTGGCGGACCTCTCCGAGAACAACTGGGCGGCGGCTGCCACCGGCATCATGACCACCGACACCCTGCCCAAGGGCGCCAGCCGCCAGTTCGTGCACGACGGCGTCACCGTCACCGTCACCGGCATCAGCAAGGGCGCCGGGATGATCAAGCCCAACATGGCCACCATGCTCGGTTACATCGCCACCGACGCGAAGGTTGCCCAGGGCGTCCTGCAAGACCTGCTGCGCGATGCTGCCAACAAGTCCTTCAACCGCATCACCATCGACGGCGACACTTCCACCAACGACTGCTGCATGCTGGTCGCCACCGGCCGCGCCGCGCTGCCGGAGATCACCCAGGCTTCCGGCGAGCTGTTCGCCGCCCTGAAGCAGGCGGTGTTCGACGTGTGCATGGAAGTGGCCCAGGCCATCGTCCGCGACGGCGAAGGCGCCACCAAGTTCGTCACCGTGCAGGTCAACGGCGGTGGCACCCACCAGGAGTGCCTGGACGTGGCCTACGCCGTGGCCCACTCCCCGCTGATCAAGACCGCCCTGTTCGCCTCCGACCCCAACTGGGGCCGCATCCTCGCTGCGGTCGGCCGCGCCGGCGTGCCGAACCTGGACGTGAGCAAGATCGACGTGTTCCTCGGTGACGTCTGCATCGCCAGCAAAGGCGGCCGCGCGTCGACCTACACCGAAGCCCAGGGCGCCGAGGTGATGGCCCGCGAGGAAATCGGTATCCGCATCGAGCTGGGCCGTGGCAACTGCAACGAGACCATCTGGACCACCGACCTGTCCCACGAGTACGTGAAGATCAACGCCGAATACCGTACCTGACAGCCCGGCATTCCCATCGCTCATGCCCCCATGAGCGATGGGAATTGCCAGGCCTCGGCGGCCCCTCTAGGGTGCGTGTTCGGCCCCTGGAGCAGCCCCTGAGGAGAACGTCATGCCCCTGAACCTGGTGATCGGCAACAAGAACTATTCGTCGTGGTCCCTTCGCGCCTGGCTCGCCATCGAGCTGACCGGCGCCGCCTATGGCGAGACCCTCATCCCCCTCTTCCAGCCCGACAGCCGCCAGCGCCTGCTGACCCACTCCCCCACGGGCAAGGTGCCGGTCCTGCTGACCGAGGCCCATGGCGCCATCTGGGACTCCCTGTCCATCGGCGAATACCTCGCCGAGCGCTTCCCCGAGGCGGGCCTCTGGCCCCGCGATGTCGCCGCGCGAGCCCTTGCCCGTTCGGTATGCGCCGAGATGCACAGCGGCTTCATGGCCCTGCGCAGCCACATGCCGATGGACATGGCGCGTCGCCAGGCCCTGGACACGGTGCCGGCGGAGGTGGAGGCGGACATCCAGCGGGTCGTGGTGTTGTGGGCGGAGTGCCGTCACCGCTTCGGCCAGGGCGGGCCCTACCTGTTCGGCCAGCCGAGCCTGGCGGACGCCTTTTTCGCACCGGTGGCGAGCCGGTTGCGCAGTTATGCGGTGGCGCTGCCGGACGAGGCCGCCGCCTATGTCGAAACCCTCTACCAGTGGCCTGCCTTCCAGCGTTGGTACCAGGCGGCCCTGGAGGAAGCGGAGAGCAGTGAATGAAGCGAGTACACGTAGCGGCAGCCGTGATCCGTGGTGCCGATGGCCGGGTGCTGATTGCCAAGCGCCCGGAGGAGAAGCACCAGGGCGGCCTGTGGGAGTTCCCCGGCGGCAAGGTCGAAGACGGGGAGGCCGTGGAGGCCGCCTTGGCACGTGAGCTGGAGGAAGAGCTGGGCATCCGTGTCGAAGCCGCCCGCCCGCTGATCCAGATCCACCACGACTACCCGGACAAGCAGGTGCTGCTGGATGTCTGGGAAGTCACCGCCTTCTCCGGCGAGCCCCATGGCGCCGAAGGCCAGCCCCTGGCCTGGGTGGAGTCCCGCGACCTGCCCGACTACGCCTTTCCCGCCGCCAACCAGCCGATCATCGCTGCCGCACGGCTGCCGGACCGCTACCTGATCACCCCGGACGGGCTGGAGCCGGCGGAATTGCTGGCAGGCGTGCGGCGCGCCGTGGCCGAGGGTGTTCAGCTCATCCAGCTGCGTGCGCCGAACATGTTCGACCCGCAGTACCGCGACCTGGCGGTGGACATCCAGGGGCTCTGTGCGCGCAAGGCCCAGTTGATGCTCAAGGGGCCGCTGGAGTGGCTCGGTGACTTCCCGGCGGCGGGTTGGCACCTGACCGCCGAGCAACTGCGCAAGTACACCGCGAAGGGACGCCCGTTCCCCGAAGCGCGCTGGCTGGCTGCGTCCTGCCACAGCGAAGAGGAACTGGAGCTGGCGACCCGGATGGGGGTGGACTTCGTCACCCTGTCGCCCGTACAGCCCACCCAGACCCACCCGGATGCGCAGCCCCTGGGCTGGGAGACCGCGCAATCGATGATCCGCCGCTTCAACAAACCGGTATACCTGCTCGGCGGCGTCGGTCCCGATGACCGTGAGCGGGCATGGAAAGCCGGCGCCCAGGGCGTGGCGGGCATCCGTGCCTTCTGGCCCTGCCAAGGCTGAAGAGGGGCAGGGTGGGTGCCATTCCTTGCGCCCACCCATGGATGGCATGACCGTGTCTGCCGATTGATCGTGGGTTCGCGAGCAGAGCTCGCTCCTACGGGGCTTTGAGCCAGATGGCGTCCCAGAGCGGGTAATCGGCAAGCCGGCTGACCAGGCCAGCCCGTAATGGGTTGGCCACGACGTAGCGGGCCAGACCGATCAAATCTTCTTCTTTGCGCAGCGCACGGTCGTGATAACCCTTCTGCCAAACCCGCCCGTGCGTTCCAAGGTGTTGATTGACTGCCTTGGCACTTCGGGACTTGAAACGTCGCATTAGACTTACCAGCGAGTCGCGCTCCAGTTGCACCAGCCAGTGCAGGTGATCCGGCATCAGTACCCAGCAAAGCGTCTGAGCCAGTCCGCTGGACTGAGTTTCGCGCAGTTGCTCGACTACCTTTCGCCCGGCGTAGACATTGTCGAAAAGCGGCTGTCGATTGTGAGTGACTGTCGTTAGCAGGTAGATCCGGCCCGTTTCGGACACGCGTCCACGACGCAGGGCGCTGCTTTGATAACGCTGCACATCGAATTCCCTCTCCTGGCGGCAAGGTTCGTTCTACTGCGTAGGAGCGAGCTCTGCTCGCGAAGCCGTGGTTTCAGGCCTTTGCCGCTGCCTGCCACAGCACTTCGCCGATCCCCTGCCGACGGGCGATCAGGCGGGCGGCGACGAAGAGCAGATCGGAGAGGCGGTTGAGGTAGGCGAGCAATTCCCCCCGCAGAGGCTCTTCGGCGTTGAGGGCCTGGGCACGGCGTTCGGCGGTGCGGGCGGCGGAGCGGCAGACGTGGGCCTGGGCCACCAGGCGCGAGCCGCCGGGCAGGATGAAGTTCTCCAAGGGGCCCAGCTCCTCGTTCCAGCGGTCGATGGCCACTTCCAGCCGCTCCACTTCGCTGGCGCGCAGCGACTGGTACTCGGGCATCGAGAGTTCGCCACCGAGGTCGAACAGGCGGTGCTGGCAGGGCGCGAGCACCTCGATCACCTCGGCCAGTCCGGGCCAGTCGGCCTGGCGCTCGGTCATCTCGGCCAGCAGCAGCCCGATCTGGCTGTTGAGGCTGTCCACCTCGCCGATGGCTTCGATGCGGGGGTGGTTCTTGGAGACGCGACGGTTGCCGGAGAGGCCGGTCTGCCCCTGGTCGCCGGTGCGGGTGTAGATCTTCGAAAGGCGGTTTCCCATGTCAGGCTCCTGGGGCGCTGGCATTCAACGGCAGGCGCAGGGTGAAGCAGGTGCCCTGTCCGGGCTTGGACTGCACTTCCATCTGGCCTTTGTGGTTGTTGGTGATGATGAAGTAGGAGACGGAGAGCCCGAGTCCGGTGCCCTGGCCCACCTCCTTGGTGGTGAAGAAGGGTTCGAAGATGCGCTTGCGCACGTTCTCGGGGATGCCCACGCCGTTGTCCTCCACCTGGATTTCCGCCCAGGGCGGCGCCAGGCGGGTGCGCAGGGCGATATGGCCTTCCTGCTCGTCCTCGCGCTGGTGGATGGCCTGGGCGGCGTTCTTCAGCAGGTTGAGCAGCACCTGCTCCAGTTCGTTGGCGGTGCCGGGCACCGGGCCCAGCTTCGGGTCGAACTCGCGGGTGATGCGCATGCCCTTGAAGTCGAAGCCCTCGGTGAGGTCGAAGTCGTTGCTGGCGATCTCCACGGCCTGGTCCAGCAACTGGGGCAGCTGACAGGGCTCCATCTGACGGTTGCTGCGGCGGCTGAACGCCAGCATGTGGGTGACGATCTTGGCCGCGCGGCTGCCGGCCTGGTGAATGCCGTCCAGTAACTTGGGCACCTCGCGTGCCTCCAGGTATTGGTTGACGGCCTCCAGGCGTATGCCGGTGGCCTCGGCCTGCTCGCGGTTCTTCTCCAGCTCGGGGGAGAGGCGGCGGCGGATGTTCTGCACGTTGTGCAGGATGGCGCCGAGGGGGTTGTTGATCTCGTGGGCCATGCCGGCCGCCAGGCCGCCGACGGAGAGCATCTTCTCCGACTGCACCATCAGCTCTTCCATGGACAGGCGCTGGGTGATGTCGTCGATGCGGATCACCACGCCACGCCCGGTGCCGCCCATCAGCGGGTAGAAGGTCAGCGCGTAGTGGTGCACCTCTTCCCCCATCAGCCAACTGACCCGCTCGACCTTCTCCACCCGGTGATACTCGGCAGTGCGCTTGATCTGCGGCAGGAAGGGCTTGAGCGAGGGGAAGGCGAGGAACACCGGCTGGTTGAGCGCGTCGTCCAGCGGGGTGCCGGAGAGGGCGGTGGCTTCCTGGTTCCATTGGGTGACGTAGAGCTGCTCGTCGAGGGCGATCAGCGCCGACGGCATCGAGTCGATGATGCTGTTGAGGTAGTTCTGGAACCCCGTCAGCTTCTTTTCGATCTTGCTGCGCACCTGCACTTCCAGCTCCAGCTTGCGGTTGGAGTGGCGTGTCTCCTCGGCCAGGGCCTGGGCCTGGTTGAAGGCCGCCTGGGACTCGTCCCGTGCGCGCTTGAGCTGCTGCTCGCGGGCTTCCATGCGGCTGAGCATGGTGTTGAAGGCGTCGGCCAGGCTGCCGATCTCGTCGCGGTGGCCGCGCTCGGCACGCAGGGAGTAGTTCTCTTCCCGGGTCACCTGGCGCGAGAGTTCTTCCAGTTCGTGGATCGGCCGGGTGATCAGGCGGCGGATCTGCCGGGCCACCAGCATCCACATCAGGATGCTGCAGGCGAGGATCGCCAGGCTGGCGCTGAGGGTGCCGGTGTAGAAGGCGCCGGGCAGTTCGCTGGAGGCCACCAGCAGCAGGTGGCCCGGTGGGCCTGCCGGTTGCGGCAGCTCCACCACCTGGGTGGTGCGGAATTCATGCAGGCGCCAGCGCTTCAGGGCGTCGGCGTGCTGCGGGAGCTTCAGGCCGCTGCCGCTGATCCGTTCGGCCAGGCGCTGGCCCTGGCTGTCGTAGATCGCGGCGGCGCGCAGGGGGCCGTAGCCTTCCAGCTGGATGAGCAGATGCTCGGCGGCCTTCGCCGAGGACAAGGCTTCGCCGGCCAGTTGTGGGGTGGCGATCAGGCGGCCGAGGGTCTGCAGGGCCTGGGGCGCCATGCTCTCCTGGGAGATCCAGTAGGCGGCGCTGATGAAGGCCAGGTTGGCGATCAGCAGCACGGTGGCCAGCAGGACCAGCAGGGCGGCCAGCAGTTTGCGGCCGACGGACAGGTTCTCGAGGCGTTGGCGCAGGCTGTTCACGGGCAGGGTCCAGGCAGGGCGCGGGGAAGGCGGCAGGTTAGCGCGGGGCTCAGTCCTGGGGCAATCCGTGGGCGGCCAGGTGCTGGTGCAGGGCGTCCAGCAGCCGTTCCAGGCGTGGCAGCGGCACGCCCAGGCGCCGTGCCTCGGCAGTGGCGTGGCCGATCAGGTAGCGGATCTCGGTGCGCTGGCCG
Organism: Pseudomonas sp. FeS53a; assembly: GCF_000931385.1. Taxonomy (NCBI): domain Bacteria; kingdom Pseudomonadati; phylum Pseudomonadota; class Gammaproteobacteria; order Pseudomonadales; family Pseudomonadaceae; genus Pseudomonas; species Pseudomonas sp. FeS53a. The sequence goes on along the minus strand of NZ_JYFT01000060.1, from coordinate 72,213 downwards.
CGCGCCACGTCCTGGTACATGGAGGAGTAGTTGGCGGCGGTGGCGTCGATCACTCGCCACACCTCCTGGTGCAGGTCGTGTGCGGCGTCGGCCTGGCCGCAGGCTTGGAGCAGCCGGGCGAGCTCGTCGCACAGGCCGTTGACCGCCTCCGGCTGGGCGGCCAGTTCGCCGTTGCGGCAATGGTGCAGCACCGTCAGCGGGTTGATCGCGCAGTTGAGCGCCAGCTTGCGCCAGAGCCGGGTTTCGATGTTGGCGGTCCACCCGTGGGGGATGCCGGCTGCCTCCAGTTCGCCCAGCCAGGCCGGCGGGGCGGAGGCGAGTGGGGCGCCCAGCCAGGTGAAGCCCTGCCCGGCGAACACCACGCGGAAGTCTGCCTCGCGGAAGGCACCTTCGGTGCTGGAGGCGAGGATGCAGCGGGCCTGGGGCAGGCTGTCCGCCACGGCCTGCTGGCTACCGAGGCCGTTCTGCAGCAGCAGCACCTCGGCACCGGGAGCCAGCCGTGCGCGGACGCTGGCCACGGCGGCTTCGGCGTCATAGGCCTTGCAGGCGACGAGCAGGCGCTGGATCGGGTCGGGGGCGCTGGCGAGTTCGGCTGGCAGGATGCAGGTCCGGGCCTGGCCCTGGGTCACCAGGGTCAGCCCGCCCGCCTGGTGGTAGGCGGCCAGGCGGGCTTCGTCACGCAGCAGCAGGCGCACGTCCAGGCCCGCCTGGGCGAGGCGGCAGGCCCACAGTGTGCCGAGGCTGCCGCTGCCGAGGATGTGCCAGGTCATGCGCTGGGCAGGCGTACCGCGCTGACCCGGCCGCTGGCGTAGGAGTCCGGCAGGAGACGCTCGGCCCGTTCGAGCAGGGCCTCGACCTCCACCGGCAGGGCCTTGGCGTCCAGGCCCACCAGGCTGATGCCAGCCTTGAGGGTGATGAAGCCTTCGCTGGTTTTGAAGGCCTTGAGGTTCAGGCTTTCATGCAGGCGCTTGAAGCTGCTGGGAGAGCACTCGTGCAGGTCACCCAGCAGGGTGATCAGGCCGAAATGGTTGTCGTCCAGGCGGGTCAGCACGTCCAGCGGGCGGACCAGCTGCTGCAGCCGGCGGGAAACGCCCTGCAGCAGTTCGTTGTAGAACGCCGGGCCGTACTGGTTGCGCAGCTGCGGCGCATCCTGCAGGCCGATCAGCAGGTAGCACAGGGCGCCGCCACGGGACTCCACCTGGCGCAGGCTGTCGGCCAGCTTCTGCCGCAGGTAGCGCGGGTTGCCGAGGCCGGTCAGGGAGTCCACCAGGTTGCGCTGCTCCAGGCTGGCGATGTTCTGGGTCATCAGCCGGTTCTCGTGGAGCAGGCGCTGCAGGGTGTTGCACAGGCGGTCGGCGGCGTAGACGCGCGGCACCAGTTGCTCGTTCATCGAGGACTTGCTGATGAAGTCGTCCACGCCGCGGTCGAAGGCCTCGCCCAGGACGTTCTCGCCTTCCTTGCCGGTCAGCAGGATGACGTAGGTGTAGTGGTCGATCATCTCGTCGAGCTGGCGCACCCGCGCGGTGAGTTCCAGGCCGTCGATCTCGGGCATCAGCCAGTCCGCCAGCAGCACGTTCGCCGGTCGCTCTTCCAGCAGGCGCAGGGCCTCGCCCGCACTGTTGGCGAAGCGGACGTCCTGATAGCCGGCCTGGCTCAGCGCCCGGCCGATCATCGCACTGGAGAACTTGGCGTCATCCACCACCAGGATGCTGAGGTGAGGGTTGGGCATGGCAGGCTCGCAAGAAAGGCAGAAGAGGGGAGGTTGATGGCTTGGTGATATCAGTGCCTATTTCAGCAGGTTTTCATGCCGACGGTTAGCGCTGAATGTGTCGCTGCCACGCATTCCCGCAAAAAAGGGAATCCTGATCGTTATAATGGGCGCCCATTCTCACCCGTCAAGCCAGGCGCATCCCTTACGTGATGTGGGTCGCGCCGTCTATCTGGAGGAAACCCATGCCATCGTTCGACGTGGTGTCCGAGCTGGACAAGCACGAACTCACCAACGCCCTCGACAACGCCACCAAGGAGCTGGAGCGCCGCTTCGACCTGCGCGGCAAGTGCAGCGTGGAGTGCAAGGACAAGTCCGTCACCATCACCGCCGAGGCCGATTTCATGCTGGAGCAGGTGCTGGACATCCTGCGCAGCTGCCTGATCAAGCGGAAACTCGACATCCAGTGCATGGAGCTCAAGGACCCGTACCCGTCCGGCAAGGTGGTCAAGCAGGAAGTGAACTTCCGCGAGGGCATCGACAAGGAGCTGGCGAAGAAGATCGTCGCCCTGATCAAGGACAAGAAGCTCAAGGTCCAGGCCGCCATCCAGGGCGAGCAGGTGCGTGTCACCGGCAAGAAGCGCGACGACCTGCAGGAAGCCATCGCCCTGCTGCGTGGCGAATCCCTCGGCATGCCGCTGCAGTACACCAACTTCCGCGACTGACCCGGTTGAACCTTCGCGGTCTCCCCGCGTCGCACATAGGCCCGCTTGCCGCCCTGCTTGCCAGGGCGGCTGCGGTTTTCTCGAGTCGATAGAAGGAGGTCCGCATGGACATGAACCTCGACAACCTGGTCAGGCAGTCCGAAGCCTGGCTCCCCGTCATTCTCGAATACAGCGGCAAGGTCACCCTCGCCCTGGTGACGCTGCTGGTCGGCTGGTGGCTGATCAACCTGCTCACCAACCGGGTCAGCGCCCTGCTGTCGATGCGCCGGGTCGACCTGACCCTGCACCGCTTCATTTCCAACCTGGCCAACATCGCCCTCAAGGTGCTGCTGCTGGTCAGCGTCGCCTCGATGATCGGCATCGAGACCACCTCCTTCATCGCCGCCATCGGCGCCGCCGGCCTGGCCATCGGCCTGGCCCTGCAGGGCAGCTTGGCGAACTTCGCTGGCGGGGTGCTGATCCTGTTCTTCCGGCCGTTCAAGGTGGGCGACTTCATCGAGGCCCAGGGCATCTCCGGGACCGTCGACAGCATCCAGATCTTCCACACCGTGCTGCGCACCGGCGACAACCGCACGGTGATCGTGCCCAACGGCGCGCTGTCCAACGGCATCATCACCAACACCTCCAGCCAGCCCACCCGGCAGGTGATGTACGACGTGAAGGTCGACTACGCCAGCGACCTGGCCAAGGCGCGCGAGGCCCTGCTGGCCCTGGCGGTCGATCCTCGTGTGTTGCCTGACCCGGCACCCGTGGTGGTGGTGGCTGCGCTGACGGATACGTCCATCAACCTGTCCCTGCGTCTGTGGACGGCTGCAGGCGACTACGGTGCGGTGATCTTCATGCTCAACGAGCAGGTGCGTGACCGCTTGCGCGCAGCCGGCGTGGAGCTGGCCCAGCCGCCCAGGCTGGTGCAGGTCCAGCCGGGCTAGGCCCGGATGATGGAAAAGGCCGGCGTGATGCCGGCCTTTTTCATGGGCGTTCGGAGGAGGGGGGCCGTGCCGGCTCCTCGGCCTTGGGTTCGGCGGGCTGCACCGATTTACGCGACTCGCGGCTCCACTGGATGGCGATCAGCACCAGGGTCGGGATGCCGAGGATGGCGGTCAGCTGGAAGAACTGGTGATAGCCCAGGCTCTCCACCATCACCCCGGAATAGCCGCCGATCAGGCGCGGCAGCAGCATCATCAGCGAACTGAGCAGCGCGTACTGGGTCGCCGAGAACTTCAGGTTGGTCAGGCTCGACAGGTAGGCCACGAAGGCCGAGGTGGCGAGCCCGGCGCTGAAGTTGTCGCAGGAGATGGTGAGGATCAGCATCTGCAAATGCGCGCCCATGTCGCTGAGCACCACGAACATCAGGTTGGTGGCCGCCGACGCGGCACCGCCGATGAACAGGATGGGCAGGATGCCGAAGCGCACGATCAGCACCCCGCCGGCGCCGGCGCCCAGCAGCGTCATCACCAGGCCGAAGACCTTGCTGACGCTGGCGATCTGGTCCTTGGTGAAGCCCTGGTCGATATAGAAGACGTTGGCCATCACCCCCATCACCGTGTCCGACATCCGGTAGGTGGCGATCAGCCCCAGCAGCAGCAGGGCCTGCCAGCGGTAGCGCTGGACGAACTCGCTTATGGGGGTCACCACCGGCGCCATCAGCAGGCGCCCCGGTGCGGAGAAGCAGGCCAGGGTGATCAGCACGAACAGCGTGCCCCGGGGCCAGGCGCCCGAGGCGTAGGCCTTGATGGCTGCCGCCGTGGTCACCAGGATCACGATCAGCACGATCATCGACACGGCCTGGTGCACGAAATCGAAGTTGGGAATCACCTTGCCCCGCGCTGCCGCCAGCAGTTGCCGGCGTTGCTGGCTGAGCAGGTCGCGCACCGGGGCGATCTGGCGGCGCCCCCAGGGCGACAGGCACGCCACCAGGAACAGGAAATACAGCAGGGCGCGTGGCCAGGCGCGGTCGAGCATGCCGGTGATCATCGCCGGCAGGGAAATCAGCATCACCAGCAGGATCAGCACCGAGGCGAGCTGGTCCTTGAGGCGGAAGCGCGAGGTGCTGGTCTGCACCTGGGCATCGATGTGGGGTTCTCGCATCCACAGGCTGGTGATCAGCCCCGGCAGCATCAGCAGCGCGAACACCAGGTAGGTGCTGGCCCAGGCGCCGTATTCATAGGCACCGGCGGTGGAACCGAACCCCTCGGCGAAATACAGGGCGCCCGCCGTGGCGAGCAGGGCCGAGACCCGGTAGCCCAGCATGTAGCTGGCGGCCAGGGCGGCCTGGCGGCTGTCGTCGGCGATTTCCAGGCGGTAGGCATCCACCGCGATATCCTGGGTGGCCGAGGCGAAGGCCACCACCACCGCGAGGGCGATCAGCCAGGTCAGGTGTACCTTGGGGTCGGCCAGGGCCATGCCGATCAGGCCGAGTGCAACCAGCGCCTGGGACAGCACCAGCCAGGAGCGGCGCCGGCCGAGGCGGCCCAGCAGCGGCAGGCGGAACTGGTCCAGCAGCGGCGACCAGATCCATTTGAAGGCGTAGGCCAGGCCAATGAGGCTGGCGAAGCCGATGGTCTCGCGGGCGACGCCGGCCTCGCGCAACCAGACGGAGAGGGTGGAGAACACCAGCATGTACGGCAAGCCTGCCGCAAAGCCCAGCAGGAGCAGGGCCAGGGTGGCCGGGCTGGCATAGGCGGCCAGGGCGGCGCGCCAGGTTCGGTGGGACATCAGGCGTGAGATCCAGAGGGCACGGGGCGGTCCTTGACGGCGTGCGCGCCTGGGGACCGCAACAAAGCGCGCACTCTAACCCTTGGGTGGCATGGGAAGCCAGCCGTGCCGACGCATGTCCACCCGTTCGTTGTGGATGAAGACCCCTTCGGCCCGCAAACGTGCCCGTTGTTCGTCACCGGAGACGGTTCCGGCGGGCAGGCTGAGCCGTCCGCCCGCCGCGATCACGCGGTGCCAGGGCAGGCGGGTGCCCTCCGGCAACTGGCCGAGGGTACGGCCCACCCAGCGCGCCGCGCGGCCCAGTCCTGCCATTTCGCCCAGTTGCCCATAGCTGACCACCTTGCCGGGCGGAACCTGGGCCAGCGTGAGGTAAAGGGCTTCGCGACGGGCTTCCGGGCTGGAGAGCCGCAAATCGTCCTGGGCAGGGGGCGTTGACGGGGGCATGGCGGGTTCCGGCGGGCGGTGGCGGCCAGCATAGGGCGGCGCCAGGGGAGGGGCAATGTGGGAGGCGGCGACGGGAACTTGGCGACGATACGTCGGTCAGTCCTTGCTCAGCCGCCGGGCTTGCGGATAATGCCCGGTTTTTCCGCAAAGTCCTGAGCCTGCGTATCCGCCATGTTGTCCAGAAAACTCCTTTGCCTGGCCCTTGCTGCCGCTTCGACCTCCACCTTCGCCGACACCGTCTGGATGAAGAACGGTGACCGCCTGACCGGCAAGATCCGCGTCTTCGACGGCGGCAAACTGATGTTGCAGACCGACTACGGCGGTTCCATCCCGCTGGACTGGTCCAAGGTTGCCACCCTGCAGAGCGACCAGGAACTGATGGTCAAGCAGGACGACCTCACCGGCGAGCGCGCCAAGACCCTGATGCCGGCCGAGCCGGGCAAGGTGATCCTGGCCAACGGCGAGGCGCCCAAGACCGTCGAGCTGGCCAGCATCGAACAGATCATGAAGCCCAAGCCCTTCGTCGAGGACCTGACCTGGACCGGCAACGTCGACGTCTCGCTCGACTACAAGCGCGCCGAGAAGGACACCGACGACTACGACGTCGACTTCAAGACCAAGGCCCGTCATGGTCGCTGGCGGCACAACGCCAACGGCGAGTACAACCGCGAATTCCAGAACGAGGTGAAGACCACCGAGAACTGGGAGCTGGAGTACGCCCTCGACCGCTTCATCACCGACAAGTTCTTCTGGCAGGGCCGCGCCGGCTACAAGCGCGACAAGATCGAGGAGCTGCGTCGCCAGCGCACCGTGGGTACCGGCCCCGGTTACCAGTTCTGGGACGACGAGCTGGGCGCCTTCTCCCTGGCCTCCCTGATCAACCGCACCGACTACCAGTACGACACCGGCGAGAAGGACAACTTCTATGCCCTCGGCGTGAAGTGGGACTACAACCGCTACCTGGTGGGCAAGACCGTCGAGTTCTTCACCACCGGCGAGGTGGGTCGCCCGCTGGGCAACGCCGCCGATTACTCCCTGGATGCCGAGGTGGGCCTGCGCTACAAGGTCACCGACTGGGCGTCGCTCAACATGAAGGCCGAGCGCGACCTGGTCAGCGGTGCCGAAGGGGACACCGATCGCACCCGCTACACCGTTGGCTTCGGTATCGGCTGGTAACGCCGACCGGCATGAAAAAGCCCCGCTTCGGCGGGGCTTTTTCATGGAGCGGGGCCCGCCTTACAGGCGCAGGCCGCCGTCCAGTTCCAGCACGCGGCCGGTGAAGTAGTCGTTCTCCAGGATGTAGGCCACCGAGTGGGCGATCTCCATCGGCTTGCCCAGGCGCTTGAGCGGAATGCCGGCGGTCATCTTCTCCAGGGCCTCGGGCTTCATGCTGGCGACCATCTCGGTCTCGATGAAGCCGGGTGCCACGGCGCCGACGCGGATGCCATAGCGTGCCAGCTCCTTGGCCCACACCACGGTATCGGCCGCCACCCCGGCCTTGGCCGCGGAGTAGTTGGCCTGGCCCATGTTGCCGGCGCGGGAAATGGAGGAAATGTTGACGATGGCGCCTTCGTTCTTCAGCTCGATCATCTTGGCGGCCACCTCGCGGGTGCAGAGGAACACGCCGGTCAGGTTCACGTCGATCACCGCCTGCCACTGGGCCAGGCTCATCTTGGTCAGCTCGCCGTCCTTGACCTTGATGGTCAGGCCGTCGCGCAGGATGCCGGCGTTGTTCACCAGGCCGTTGATTGCGCCGAAGTCATCCGCCACCTGGCTGACCAGGTGGGTCACCTGCTCTTCGTTGGCCACGTTGCACAGGTAGGCGCGGGCGTCGCCACCGGCTGCCTTGCAGGCCGCCACGGCCTCGTCCAGGCGCTCCTGGTTGAGGTCGACCAGCGCCAGGCGTGCGCCCTTGGCCGCCAGGTATTCGCCCATGGCTCGGCCCAGGCCCTGGCCGCCGCCGGTGATGATGATGACCTTGTCTTTCAGCTGCATGGTGTAGCCCCTCGAACTGGGAATTATGGATCGCTGTGCCCCGCTGGCAGCCCGGAACCGTTATCCTGAGCGCCCGTCCGTTTACGACGGATTCTCTGCGAGGAGTCAGAAGGTGAGCGTGAAAGCCGCAAAGAATGCCCGAGAATTGCTGCTCAAGGAATACCGGGGCGTGCTCTCGACCCAGTCCAAGGCCATGCCCGGCTACCCCTTCGGATCGGTGGCCCCTTATTGCCTGGACGCCGAAGGGCGGCCGCTCATCCTCATCAGCCGCATCGCCCAGCACACCCACAACCTGCAGAAGGACCCGAAGTGTTCGCTGCTGGTGGGTGAGCGCGGCGCCGATGACATCCAGGCCGTCGGCCGCCTGACGCTGCTGGCCGAGGCGCGCCAGTTGACGGAGCCCGAGGCCATCGCCGCCGCGGGTGCGCGCTACTACCGCTACTTCCCCCAATCCCGTGACTACCACCTGACCCATGATTTCGATTTCTGGGTACTGGAGCCGGTGCGTGCCCGTTTCATCGGCGGCTTCGGCGCCATCCACTGGATCGACGAGGTGGCCCTGGCCAACCCCTTCGCCGGGGAAAGCGAGACCGGGATGGTGGAGCACATGAACGCCGACCATCGCAGCGCCATCGACCACTACCTGGCCCTGCGCGGCCTGCCGGCCGATCCGGCGGCCGAACTGGTGGGCATCGACAGCGAAGGCTTCCATGTCCGGCTGGGTCAGAGCATTCACTGGCTGCCCTTCCCAACATCCTGCAACACACCGGGTGCAGTCCGTCAGGCCCTGGTGGCGCTGGCCCGGGCCGACCGCTGGCCGGATGCCGAGGCCCCCGACGCTTGAATTCGCCGAAGGCCGGCTTCATGTAGCTGTCTTACCGGAAGCCGTTCTTCCGCGAAGGAAACTTTCATGCGTGTCTTTGCGTTCCTCTTCCTGCTGTTCCCGCTCATCGAGCTGGCCGTCCTGATCAAGGTCGGCAGCGTCATCGGCGTCTTCCCGACCCTGCTGCTGCTGGTGGCCACCGCCTTGCTGGGCAGCTTCATGCTTCGCATCGCCGGCGTCGCCACCGCCTGGCGCGCCCGTGAGCGGCTGGCCCGGGGCGAGCTGCCGGAGCAGGAGATGCTCGAGGGGTTGATGATCGCGGTCGGCGGCGGCCTGCTGCTGCTCCCCGGCTTCATCAGCGACCTCTTCGGGCTGGTCTGCATCATTCCCTTCACACGTCGCCTGATCATTCGTCGTGTCCTGCAGCGTGCCGCTCGACAGGCCGAACGCCAGCGTGCCTTCTCCGACGACCCGCTGGCGCGCAATCAGCCGCGCCATAACGTCATCGAAGGCGAATACGAGCGTCGCGACGACTGATTCCGCCCCGTTATCGGGCGGCCCGAGGAATTTTTTTCGGGTGCCCCTTGAAATGCCGCCAGGCGACCCTATCTATCCGACACCGCAAGGTTACTGCCCCCAGGGGCAGTTCAGACTTCCGCAGCGTGTCTGGCACGCTGCTGCCGGCACCGCCGGCTTTTGCTAACCCGCCGGTGATTTTCACCGGCGCCGGAAAACACTGATTGGGAGAGTTAGACCATGAAGCTTCGTCCCCTGCATGACCGCGTCGTGATCCGTCGCAGCGAAGAAGAAACCAAGACCGCTGGCGGCATCGTGCTGCCGGGCTCGGCTGCCGAGAAGCCGAACCGCGGCGAAGTGGTTGCTGTCGGTACCGGTCGCGTGCTGGACAACGGCGAAGTCCGTCCCCTGGCTGTGAAGGTCGGTGACCAGGTTGTGTTCGGCCCCTACTCCGGCAGCAACACCGTGAAAGTTGACGGTGAAGACCTGCTGGTCATGGGCGAGAACGAAATCCTCGCTGTCATCGAAGCCTGAACCCGACCCCTTTCCCACTTAGAGATTCGAGGAAGACAACATGGCTGCTAAAGACGTCAAATTCGGCGATGCCGCTCGCAAGAAACTGCTCGTAGGCGTTAACACCCTGGCTGATGCCGTTAAAGCCACCCTCGGCCCGAAAGGCCGCAACGTGGTCCTGGAGCGCAGCTTCGGTGCTCCGCTGATCACCAAGGACGGCGTTTCCGTCGCCAAGGAAATCGAGCTGAAGGACCGCATCGAGAACATCGGCGCCCAGCTGGTGAAAGACGTGGCTTCCAAGGCCAACGACGCTGCCGGTGACGGCACCACCACCGCCACCGTTCTGGCCCAGGCCATCGTCACCGAAGGCCTGAAAGCCGTCGCTGCCGGCCTGAACCCGATGGACCTGAAGCGCGGTATCGACAAGGCCACCACCGCCATCGTTGCCGAGCTGAAGAACCTGTCCAAGCCGTGCACCGACACCAAGGCCATCGCCCAGGTCGGCACCATCTCCGCCAACTCCGACGACTCCATCGGCAACATCATTGCCGAAGCCATGGAGAAAGTAGGCAAGGAAGGCGTGATCACTGTTGAAGAAGGCTCGGGCCTGGAAAACGAACTGTCCGTCGTGGAAGGCATGCAGTTCGACCGTGGCTACCTGTCCCCCTACTTCATCAACAAGCCGGACACCATGGTGGCCGAGCTCGACGGCCCGCTGCTGCTGCTGGTCGACAAGAAGATCTCCAACATCCGCGAACTGCTGCCGGTTCTGGAAGCCGTTGCCAAGTCCGGCCGTCCGCTGCTGATCGTGGCTGAAGACGTCGAAGGCGAAGCCCTGGCCACCCTGGTCGTCAACAACATGCGCGGCATCGTCAAGGTTGCTGCCGTCAAGGCCCCGGGCTTCGGCGACCGCCGCAAGGCCATGCTGCAGGACATCGCCATCCTGACCGGCGGTACCGTCATCTCCGAAGAAGTCGGCCTGTCCCTGGAAAGCGCCACCCTGGAGCACCTGGGCAACGCCAAGCGCGTCGTCCTGAGCAAGGAAAACACCACCATCATCGACGGTGCTGGCGCCCAGGCTGACATCGAAGCCCGCGTTGCCCAGATCCGCAAGCAAGTCGAGGAAACCTCCTCCGACTACGACAAGGAGAAGCTGCAAGAGCGTCTGGCCAAGCTGGCCGGCGGTGTTGCCGTGATCAAGGTCGGTGCGGCTACCGAAGTCGAGATGAAAGAGAAGAAGGCCCGCGTGGAAGACGCCCTGCACGCCACCCGTGCTGCAGTGGAAGAAGGCGTGGTTCCTGGCGGTGGCGTGGCACTGGTTCGTGCCCTGTCCTCCATCAAGGACCTGACCGGTGCCAACGAAGAGCAGACCGCGGGTATCAACATCCTGCGTCGCGCTGTCGAGGCTCCTCTGCGCCAGATCGTCACCAACGCCGGTGACGAGGCTTCCGTGGTTCTGGACAAGGTCAAGCAGGGTTCCGGCAACTACGGCTACGATGCTGCCACCGGCCAGTACGGCGACATGATCGAGTTCGGCATCATCGACCCGGCCAAGGTCACCCGTACCGCGCTGCAGGCTGCTGCCTCCATCGCCGGCCTGATGATCACCACCGAAGCCATCGTGGCTGACCTGCCGGAAGACAAGCCGGCTCCGGCCATGCCCGACATGGGCGGCATGGGCGGCATGGGCGGCATGATGTAAGCCACCCCAGCTCACGCTGATCGAAAAGCCCCGCCTTGTGCGGGGCTTTTCTTTTTGGGCGCCCAACCAGGCTGCGCCGACCGAGATGCCCCGCAACGTGGCTCTGCGCTTCCCAACCCAGGCCGCTCTCGCCAGAATGAGCGCCATTCCCGGAACCTGCGTCCCGGCCGTGGTCAAAGGCCGGCGCCGCGACGTGCGGGCAACCTGTTCGTGGAGGGGGCGATGCGCATCCTGCTGGTAGAAGACAACAAGGACATCCTGGCCAACATGGCCGATTACCTGGAGCTCAAGGGCTACACGGTGGACTGCGCCCAGGATGGCCTGTCCGGCCTGCACCTGGCGGCCAACGGGCATTTCGACCTGATCGTGCTGGACGTGATGCTCCCCGGCCTGGACGGCAACAGCCTGTGCCAGCGCCTGCGGGAAGAGGCCCGCCTGGACACCCCGGTGATCATGCTCACCGCCCGCGATGCCCTGGACGACCGCCTGCAGGGCTTCCGCTCCGGTGCCGACGACTACCTGGTCAAGCCCTTCGCCCTGTCCGAGCTGGCGGCCCGCATCGAGGCCGTCCTGCGGCGCAGCCGGGGCGGCGGCAAGCGTGCCCTGCAGGTGGGCGACCTGCACTACGACCTCGACACCCTGGAGGTCAGCCGGGGTGGCAAGCCGCTCAAGCTCAACCCTATCGGCCTCAAGCTGCTGGCGGTGCTGATGCAGAAGAGCCCGCACCTGGTACGCCGTGAAGTGCTGGAAGAGGCCCTGTGGGGCGACGACTGCCCCGACAGCGATGCCCTGCGCAGCCACATCCACCAACTGCGCCAGGTGATCGACAAGCCCTTCGGCAAGCCCCTGCTGCACACCCTGCACGGCCTTGGCTACCGGCTCTCGGAGTCGATCGATGGAGTTTAGGCAGAGCCTCGCCCGCCGCATCGTCATCGCCTTCACCCTGATGACCGTGCTGGTGGGCGGCACCTTCTCCCTGGGCATCATCGAAGTGGTGCACGTGATCGAGGAGCAACTGATCTCCCGCGACCTGAGCAACGAGCTGGATCGCGTGCTGGAGCAGAACATCTACCAGGGGCGCCCGCCGATCCTGGACAGCGACACCCGTTTCTACATGGATGACGGCGGCCACAACCGCTATTCCATGCCCGAGTCCTACCGCGAGCTGAGCGAGGGGTTCCACGAGATCTTCGAGGGCGCGCTGTCCTACCACGCCCTGGTGCGGGATGTGCACGGGCGCCGCTACATGCTGCTGCAGGACCAGAGCGACTTCGAAGACCGCGAGCGCGTGCTCTACGGCGTGGTGCTGGTGGGCTTCGTGCTCAGCGTGCTGCTCTCCGCCGTGCTCGGTTGGCTGCTGGCGCGCAAGGTCATCGAACCCGTGGTGCGCCTGGCCCGCCAGGTCCGCCACCGCGACCAGTTGCTCGGGCTCGCGCCGCCACTGGCGCCGGACTACGCCACCGACGAGGTGGGTCAACTCGCCCAGGCGTTCGACGACACCCTGGGCCGTCTGCACCAGGTGCTGACCCGTGAGCGCCTGTTCACCAGCGACGTCAGCCACGAGCTGCGCACCCCGCTGATGGTGATGGCCTCCTCCTGCGAGCTGCTGGAAGAGAACCACAGCCTCGACGGTCGTGCCCAGGCCCAGGTGGAGCGTATCGCCCGTGCCAGCGAGGAGATGCGCGACCTGGTGCAGACCTTCCTGATGCTCGCCCGCGCGCGCCAGGAGGAGGTCAACCTCGGTCCCCAGGCCAGCCTGCGGGAAGTGGCCGATGAGCTGGATGCCCTGTGGCGACCCGCCATCGAGGACAAGGGCCTGGCCTTCACCTACCTGCCCGGCGAGGCGGCCAGCGAGGTGCGCTACAACGCCGCCTTCCTGCGCTCGGTCATGGGCAACCTGCTGCGCAACGCGCTGCACTACACCGACAGCGGCAGCATCCGCCTTGAGCTCTCCGGTGCCGCCTTCGTGGTGCAGGACACCGGCGTCGGCATCCCCGAGGAGGACCGCGAGGCGATGTTCCAGCCCTTCGTCCGCGGCGGCGCCAAGCGGGGCGATGGGCTGGGGCTCGGCCTCTCGCTGGTGCAGCGGATCTGCGACAACCAGGGCTGGAGCATCGCCCTCACCGCCGTCGAGCCCAATGGCTGCCGCTTCGAGGTCGTGCTCGGCAAGCGCCCGACCTGAATTGACGCTTTTTTCACCTCCGCTTGATCTCCCCTTGACCCCCATCCGCGTAGCGTACTGACGCGCGGATGGGACGGCAGGGAACCTCGAACTGAAACAATTGTCTGCCAGCCTCAGCCGTTGAGTTTCTGCGGCGGTGCACCGAGCACCCCGGACCCGAAGGACCGTTCGTCACTCCAGGTCACGGTCACCGCCAGGTGTTCTACGGTTAAGTCACAGCGTTTGGCAGCGCTATCAAGGGGTTGCGATCATGAAATTAGAAATCACGCGAGCTTTGTTCCTCGCCGGCGCCCTGGGAGTCGCCTCTGCGGCGGCAGCGGCCTGGCACGAGCCATCGCCCTCGGTAGTCAGTTCCAACGGTCTCGGCTACTGCCCGGTACCGCCCAACGCCCGCCACAAGCCCCTGGCCAGGCCCGACGATAACCTCCTGTTGCTGATGTATGGCCTGACCCAAGGGCTGCGCGGCCAGTCCTGATCCTCGCCATGGTGCTCCTCCCTCATGACGGGGAGGAGCCCGTCAACACCTTCCCTGCTTCTGCTCCAATCGCCATTCCTCGATTCCCTGCTTCAATACCCTGCTAGCGGTACGGCCTTTGCAACGTCGCCGCTACGAGCCGACGAGCGCAGGGATGCTTCGGTGCAACTCCCGGGCTAGAGACGCTGCCGCCCATCCAGGCGATGCGATTCGGGGCTTGCCGTCGTGAAGGGGGTTACCCCGTGCACGATCCTGTTACCGCAGGCGACACAAAAAAGGGCAGGAATCATTCGCCCATTCGGACGGTCTCGATCAGAACGATGACCTGGAATTCACCAGGCGACGAACGGAGGGGTACCTGATGGCGGCAGGCGTGATGACGTTGACGAGGGCCATGGATGACCGGTTCGAACAGTTCTGGGACTGGCGAGGCGAATGGGTCGAGCCGCCGAACCTGAGGCGCGGCGGCGAGAGCGGGGTGGAGCGGGTGCGCCGCGACGACGGTGTGCTGCTCTACTGCAAGCGCCAGTGCGGCCACCTCTACCGCAGCCTGTTGCACCCCTTCGGGCGTCCGACGGTGCTGCGCGAGCGGGATGCCATCCGTGCCTTCGAGCGCCTGGGCGTGCGCGTGCCACGGCTCGTCTACTGCGGTGCCCGGCGTGGCGGGGACGCTGGTTGGCAGGCCCTGCTGGTGACCGAGGCGCTGGATGGCTTCATCGATTTCGAATGCTGGTACGCCTCCCTGGCGGGGCGGCCGGATACCGAGGATGAACGTGCCCGGGTGCTGGACCAGATCGCCACGGTCCTGGCGCGGTTGCACCGGGGTGGCTGGCAACATGGCTGCCTGTACCCCAAGCACATCTTCATCCGCCTCGGGGAAGGGCAGGGCGCCACGCCGGAGATTGCCCTGCTCGACCTGGAGAAGAGCCGTCGCCGCTTCGCCCAGGCGCGCGCGGCATTCAATGACGTCGGCAAGATCAAGCGCCACTCCGCCATCAGCGAGGCGGACTGGGCCCACCTGCTGACTGCCTACGAACGCGCCTTCGGCCACCGCGTAGAGGCCCTGCACCGGCTTTGAGCAGCCCCGAACGAAAAAGGCCCCGCATCTGCGGGGCCTTCTCGTTCTACGTGCCTCAGTGGCTCGAGACGGGCTCGGCCTGGGGCTGGTGCTGCGGGTCCTTGCGCGTCAGCAGCGTGTAGACGCATGGCAGGACGAACAGGGTGAACAGCGTGCCGATGGACATGCCGGTGGCGATCACCAGGCCGATGTCGAAGCGGCTCACCGCGCCCGCACCCGTGGCGAGGATCAGCGGCACCATGCCGAACACCATCGCCGCCGTGGTCATCAGCACCGGGCGCAGGCGGATCGACGCCGCTTCCTCCACGGCCTCGCGCGGGGACAGGCCCTTCTCGCGGCGCAGCTGGTTGGCGAACTCCACGATCAGGATGCCGTGCTTGCTGATCAGGCCGATCAGCGTCACCAGGCCCACCTGGGTGTAGATGTTCATGCTGGAGATGCCGAGGAACAGCGGGATCAGCGCCCCGCAGATGGACAGCGGCACCGTCACCAGGATCACCAGCGGGTCGCGGAAGCTCTCGAACTGCGCAGCCAGCACCAGGAAGATGATCGCCAGTGCCAGGCCGAAGGTGACGTACAGCGCGCTGCCTTCCTGGACGTACTGGCGCGAGGCGCCGGCGTAGTCGAAGGCGAAGCCGCGCGGGGCCTCCTCGCGGGCGATCTGGGTCACCGTCTCCACCGCATCGCCCATGCTTACCACCGGGAAGCCCTCGATGATCGCCGAGTTCAGCTGCTGGAACTGCTTGAGCTTGGTCGGGCGGGCGGTGTCATGCACGCTGATCAGCGTCGACAGGGGCACCATGGTGCCGCTCTCGCTCTTCACGTAGTAATTGTTCAGCCAGCCCGGGTTGTCGCGGTAGGCCCGCTCCACCTGGGCGATCACCTTGTAGCTGCGGCCGTCGATGGTGAAGCGGTTGATCTCGCCTTCGCCCAGCAGCAGGGCCAGGGTCGAACCCAGGTCCTGCATGGAGACGCCCATCTGCGCGGCCTTCTGCCGGTCGATGTCCACCACCACCTCGGGTTTGTCGAACGCCAGGTCGATGTTCAGGAAAGCGAACTTCCCGGACTCCTCGGCGCGCTTCTTGATGCGCTCGGTCACCTGCAGCAGCGACTCGTAGTCGTTGGGGGTGTTGACCACGAACTGGAACGGCAGGCCCTCGCCGGTACCCGGCAGGGACGGCAGGTTGAAGCCGAAGATCTGCAGGCCGGGGATCTTGTCCAGCTTGGCCTGGACCTGCGGCAGCAGCTCCATCTGGGTACGCTCGCGCTCGTCCCAGGGTTTGAGCAGGAAGCCGCCGATACCCGCCTGTACGCCGTCGAAACCGTTGATCTGGAACGACGAGTAGTACTCGGGGAAGGACTTGAACAGGTCCACGAACTGCGCCGAGTAGGCGTTCAGGTAGTCCAGGTTGGTCGGCTGCGGCGCCTTGGCCATGAGGAACACGATGCCCTGGTCCTCGTCGGGGGCCAGTTCGCTCTTGGTGAACATCATCAGCACCGGGATCAGGCAGAACACCAGCACGGCGAACACCACCACCACCGGGCGGGTGTTGAGGGTGCCGTGCAGGGCGCGCTGGTAGCGGTGCTTGAGGCGCTCGAAGATCAGGTCCAGCCGGTGGGCCAGGCCGCTCGGGTTCTCCTCATGGCGCAGCAGCTTGGAGCACATCATCGGCGACAGCGTCAGGGCGACGATGCCGGAGATGATCACCGCGCCCGCCAGGGTCAGGGCGAACTCGCGGAACAGCGCACCGGTCAGGCCTTCGAGGAAACCGATGGGGGCGTACACCGCCGCCAGGGTGATGGTCATGGAGATGACCGGCACGGCGATCTCGCGGGCACCCTCGATGGCGGCGTCGAAGGGCGTCTTGCCCTCCTCGATGTGCCGGTGGATGTTCTCCACCACCACGATGGCGTCGTCCACCACCAGGCCGATGGCGAGCACCATGGCCAGCAGCGTCAGCAGGTTGATGGAGTAGCCCATCAGCTGCATGAAGAACAGCACGCCGATCATCGACAGCGGGATGGTGATCACCGGGATCAGCACCGAGCGGAAGGCGCCGAGGAACAGGAACACGACCACGATGACGATCAGCACCGCCTCGCCGAGGGTCTTTACCACCTCGTCGATGGAGGCCTGGATGAAGCGGGTGGCGTCGTAGGCGATGGACACCTTCAGGTTCGGCGGCAGCTGCGCTTCCAGTTCGGGCATGATCGCGCGCACATGCTTGATCACGTCCAGCGGGTTGGCGCTGGGGGTGCCCTTGATGCCGATGTACACCGAGGGGATGCCGTCGAAGGAGCTGATGGAGTCGTAGTTCTCCGCGCCCATCTCGACGCGGGCGATGTCACGCACCAGCACGCGGCTGTCACCCACGGTCTTCACCGGGATGGCAGCGAAGGCCTCGGGGGACTTCAGGTCGGTGGTGGCGTTGATGCTGGTCACCACGTACTCGCCCTTCACTTGGCCGGCGGCCGAGAGGAAGTTGTACTTGCGCACCGCATCGCTCATGTCGGTGGCGGTGACCCCGTAGGCGGCCATCTTCACCGGGTCCAGCCACAGGCGCATGGCGAAGACCTGGTTGCCGAGGATCTCCGCCTCCGCCATGCCCGGCAGGGTCGCCAGCTTGGGCTGGATCACCCGCGACAGGTAGTCGGTGATCTGCGGGTTGGACAGCTCGTCGCTGTAGAAGCTGATGTACATCAGCGCCGAGGCGTCGGCCGACTCCTTGGACAGCACGGGGTCTTCGGCGTCCTGAGGCAGCTGGTTCTTCACCTCGTTGGCCTTGGCCAGCAGCTCGGTGAACAACCGGTCCGAGTTGGCGCCGATGCGCGCGTAGATCGAGATGACCGACATGTTCTGCTGGCTCGACGACGTCATGTAGTCGATGCCTTCGGCACTCGCCAGGCTCTGCTGCAGCGGCTGGGTGATGTAGCCCTGGATGGTCTCGGCGTTGGCCCCCGGGTAGGCGGTGGTCACCGTGATCAGGGCGTTCTCCATCTGCGGGTACTGGCGGATGACCAGCTTGCTGAACGCCTGGAAACCGAGCAGGACGATGAGCAGGCTGACCACGGTCGCCAGGACCGGTCGACGGATGAAGGGATCTGTGAAAGCCATATGCGATTCCTTGGCGTCGCCTTATTGGGCAGCGCTGGCTTGATCTTCCGTTTTGGGGGCGAGGACCGGGTCGTCCACCACCGCGACGTGGGAGCCGTTGTCCAGCTTCAGCTGGCCGGAGGTGACCACCTGCTCACCGGTCTTGAGGCCCTTGAGCACCACCACCTGGCTGTCGCGGCGCTCGCCGGTCTCGACGAAGCGGCGCTCGACCACCAGGTAGGGTTCGCCCTTGTCGTCCTTCTGCTCCTGGCCGTCCTCGCCCTTCTTCGGTGCGATGACGTACACGGAGTTGCCGTACAGGGTGTAGGTGATAGCGGTCTCCGGGACCACCACGCGTTGCTCTTCACCCGGCAGCAGCACGTCGAGGTTGGCGAACATGCCCGGCAGCAGCTTGTTGTCGGGGTTCTTCAGTACGGCGCGGACCTGCAGGTTGCGGGTGGTGTCCTCGACCTTCGGGTTGATCGCCGAGATGGTGCCTTCGAACACCTCGCCCGGGTACGCCGCCACGCTCACCCGCACGCGCTGTTCCAGGGCCAGCTTGGGCACGGCCTGCTCGGGCAGGAAGAAGTCCACATAGAGGTTGTCCAGGTCCTGCAGGGTGGCGATGGTGGTGCCGGAGGAGAGGAAGTCACCCACGTCCACCTTGCGGATGCCGATGGTGCCGCCGAAGGGCGCGAGGATGCGCTTCTTGTCCAGGGTCGCCTTCAACTGGGCCACCGAGGCGTTGGCCTTCTGCAGCTCGGAGGACAGGCGGTCGAACTCGCTCTTGGAGATGTTCTGCCGGTTGACCAGGCTGCGGCCGCGCTCGAATTCGACGCGGGCCAGGGACAGGGTCGCCTCGGCGGTGGCCAGGCTGGCCTTCTCCACGTCGCTGTCCATCTGGATCAGCGGCTGGCCCTGGCGCACCTTCTCGCCGGAGCGGAACAGCACGTCCTGCACGGTGCCGGAGACCTCGACGGTCAGGTCGACGCCCTGGAAGGCCTTGAGCGAGCCGATCGCCGGCAGGCGCTCCTGCCACGGACGCTGTTCGGCCAGGGCGGCCGACACGCTGATGGCCGGTTTGGGCGCGGTGAACATCGCGATCTGTTGCTTGATGGAGAAGGCTTTGTAGGCGGCAAGGGCGAGCACCACGAGGATGACCGCGCCGAGCATGATGAGCATGCGGCGGAGCAACATATTCCGGTTCCTTGGCAAGGCAGAGTCGGGCCTGGGAATAGGCGAGGCGTGCACCTTATTCCTACCGGCGGGGGCAAGTCAAAGCCCCGGAATTGCAAAAGATTGCGCTAGGCGGGCGGTTTGCTGGCTGCTGTTCATGATCGGCGAGGATCGCCGAATATCGCGGATTTTATTTTGGCCGGTCGGCCGGCGCCGAACAGGCGAGGGGGAGGGAAAGGCACATCCCTGTGCCGGGAGAATCAGGCGCTGAAGCGGCGGGTGACGTCGTTCAGTTCGCCCGAGAGGCCATGCAGCCGCTGGCTGGCGCCTTCGGTGCGTTGCACGTTCTCGTTGTTGGTGTTGGCGATGGCGGTGATCTCGGTGAGGTTGCGGGAGATGTCCTCGGCCACCGAGGTCTGCTCCTCGGCTGCGGTGGCGATCTGCCGGTTCATGTCGCGGATCGCCTCCACGGCCTCGGTGATGCGCTGCAGCATGGCACCGGCCTCGGTGACCTGGGTGACGCTCTGCTCGCTGCGGTTCTGGCCGTTCTCGATGGCGCGCACCGCATTCACCGCGCCGGTCTGCACCGTGTCGATGATCTGGTGGATCTCGGCGGTGGATTCGGCGGTGCGCTGGGCCAGGGTGCGGACCTCATCGGCCACCACCGCGAAGCCTCGGCCCTGCTCGCCGGCGCGGGCGGCCTCGATGGCGGCGTTGAGGGCCAGCAGGTTGGTCTGCTCGGCGATGCCACGGATCACTTCCAGCACCTTGCTGATGCGCCCGCTGTCGCTTTCCAGGCGACGGATCACCTCGGCGGTGGAGGCGATCTCGCCGCGCATGCCGGTGATGCTCTGGATGGTGGCCTGCATCACCCGCTCGCCCTGCTGGGCGGAGGTGTCGGCCTGGTCGGCAGCGCCAGCGGCTTCGGCGGCATGGCGCGCCACTTCCTGGGCGGTGGCGGACATCTCGTGCATCGCCGTGGCCACCTGGTCGGTGCGGGAGAACTGCTCGCGCACGCCCTGGGCCATCAGCACGGCGATGGCGTTGAGTTCGCCGCTGGCGTTGTCCAGCTCGCTGGTGCTGTGCTTCAGCCGGTTGAAGGTGTCGGCGAGGAAGTCCCGCAGCACGTTCGCCGAATTGGCCAGGCTACCCAGCTCATCCTTGCGGCTGCTGTCGACGCGCTCGCCGAAGTTGCCCTGGCTCAGGCGGGCGATGTGCTCGATGAGGGTGCGGATCGGTGCGATCAGGCGGCGGTTGATCAGCCACAGGGCCAGCACGCCGATCACCAGGCTGGACAGCAGCATGGTCACCAGGCCGCCAGTCACGGTAGCGCCGGCACTGGCGCTGATCTCGGCCGACTGCTGAATGCCACGGTCATGCAGCTGGGTGACCAGGGCGGTCATCTGGTCGCTGGCGGCGCGGTCGATGCCCTGCACCGCCTTGTCGCCGGCGGTCGGGTCGGCCCCGGCGGCAAGGAAGGCCTCGCGGCCCTTGCGGTAGGCCGCGCCCAGGCTCTGGTGCTCGGTGCGCAGGCGCTCCACCTGGGTCTGCAGGTCGCGGTCGCCCATGTCGCGGGCTTCATTGACCAGCTTGCCGAGGATGTCCTGGACCTTGCGTTCCTGGTCCTCGAACTGGCCCCAGTACTTGGCCAGGGCGGCCGGGTCCTTGCCGCGCAGCAGCACGTTCTTCCATTCCTGGACCTGGCCTTTGAATTCGACGTTGGCGCTGTCGACGAGGCCGGACGCTTCCAGCGTGCCACCTACGAGATTGCGATAGGACTGGATACCACCAGACAGTGAATTGAAGCAGGCAAGCGCGACCACCAGGATCAGCAGCAGGCTGCCACCCAACAGCGCGAGGAGCTGGCCTCGCAGGGAGTTTTGCAGGGACATGGAAGAACGCCTCAGGGAGGAGGAAGGGAAGTGCAGACAAAGTATAGGTCGGCCGCCATGACCGAGGCGTTAGACCATGGCGACGAAATGCTCGGGTTTCACGCCAGGTGCAGGTGGTTGTCCCAGAGCCCGGCGGGCAATTGCAGCGGTGTGGCGGTGGGGGCGGCCTGGCGGCAGTCGTAGAGGCGGCAGCGCCCCTGGCCGGAAGTGACGACGAAGCCGTCCTTCACCGCGCCCACGCCGGCGCAGTCGGGCAGCGGGGCGTCCAGGCGCAGGGCGCCGCTGTCCAGGTCCCAGATGAAGAAGCGATTGCCGCGTGGGGCGGTCAGGGCCACCAGGCGCAGTTCGTCGTGCACCGCCACGCTGGCGGTGTACTGGGCCATGGCCAGGCGCTGTTCGTCCGCCACGGGGAATGCGACGAACGGCTGGCCAGGGCGCTTGATGGCCAGCAGGTCGGCGTGGTCCCCGCCATCGCCCATGTACTGCTGGCCTGCCACCACGGTGCCGTCGGCGGCGACGGCCAGGTGGCGGATGCTGTTCATCTGCTGCGGCAGGGTCTCGCGGCTGATCAGGCTGCCGTCGCGACGCATCAGCACCAGGCTCGGCTCCATGGCGTCGAGGTTCATTTCCTTGCGGCTTTCCGCTTCGGTGCGGATACCGCCGTTGGCTACCACGAAGGTCTCGCCATCCGGCATCCAGGACACCTGGTGCGGGCCGAGGCCATGGGTGGACAGCTCGCCCTGGAAGCTCAGCTGGCGGTCGGCGTAGGCATAGACGCCCAGCACGCCGCGGCCGGGGTCGCGGGTGTCGTTGTCGGTGACGTACAGCCACTCGCCGCTCTTGTGGAACACGCCGTGGCCATAGAAGTGCCGGTCCGGCTGCGAGCGCAGGGTCTGCAGCAGGCGGCCGTCCTCCAGGTCGATCAGGTAGCTCTCGGTGCCCGGGCGACGGGCAACGAACAGGGCCACCGCCTCACTGGGGTGCTGGACGATGTCGTGGCAGCGCTGGGCAACCCGGGTGGCGAACACCTGGGTGCCGTCCAGGCGGTAGCCGACGGCGTAGTGGCCGCCGTCGGCATCGTCACGGGCGGAGAGCAGCAGGGGCTCGCGCCCCTTGCGATTGAGCGACCAGCCACCCAGCGTCACCGCGCCGAGCAGCAGGCTGCCGAGTGCGACCACCTGGCGGCGCAGCATGTCAGTCACCATCGTTGGCATTGAAGCCCAGTTGTACGTTGAGGACGCGGGCCAGCTCGTTGGCGTGCAGGCGGTGCACCACGTCCAGGCTGGCGTAGAAGACGCCCAGTTGCTTGAGGCCCTCTTCGCTCTCCAGCAGCTTGCTCAGCGGCGGCTGCAGGGCATCGAGCTTGCTGCGGGCGTCGGCATAGGCGGCGTCGATCTGCTCGGCCAGCGCCTTCTGGTCGCTGCCCAGCAGGCTGCGCAGGCCCTGGCCGTCGACGCCCTGCCACAGTTGTTCGGCGCTCAGCAGGCTGGCGCCGAGGCTGGCCAGGGACGTGTCGCTGCGCCAGCCGTCGGCCTGGTAGGGCTGGGGCACGCCCTTGCTCGAACGGCCCATGGGGGTGCCGAGCTTCTTCTTCAGGGTGTCGAGGGCAGTCACCTGCACCCGCAGCAGCTCCGAGATGGCCTCGTGGGAGTCGGCGTAGCGGGTGTTGGGGAACTTGGTCAGCTGTTCCAGCATGCCGTCCTTCTTGTTCCAGCTCGCGAGGATTTCCTCGGCCAGGGCCTTCTGGCGCTCGCCGATGGCTTCCAGCAGCGGGCAGTAGCGGGCTTTCTGCTCGGCATCGGCCAGGTCCAGGCCGCTGTCGAAGAGGATGTACTCGTAGGCGGACAGGCCCTGCACCACCACACTGGACTTGCCCAGCCCTTCGGCGTCGATCTGCGGCTTGGCGTTGACCAGTTGCTCCACCTGGCGGCCCACCAGGTTCTTCTTGTCCGGCCAGAACTGCACCTGCCAGGCGCGGTTGCCTTCGGCCAGCGGGCCCACCATCAGCGGCTGCAGCTCGGCCCAGGCCTTCTGGGCGACGAGGAAGTCGGCACGGGCCTTGGCCAGGTCTTCCTTGCCGGAGCAGAACGCCAGGGCGCTGGCGGCCAGGGCGCGGTCGGCTTCCACCCAGCGGCTGTAGGTGGGCAGGATCACCTGCTTGGCCAGCGCGGACGTGGCCTGGGCTTGCGGGTCCTGCGGGGCGCAGGCGCCGAGGGCAAGGGCGGCGAGGCTGGTGAAGAGCAGTTTGGGGCGGAACATGCAGGGCTCCTTACAAGGAATTCAGGAATGCCAGCAGCGCGGCTCGCTGCCCGGCGTCGTAGCGCATGACGGTCTGTTTCGCCGCCTCGGCCTCGCCACCGTGCCAGAGGATGGCCTCCAGCAGGTTACGGGCGCGCCCATCGTGAAGGAAGCGGGTGTGGCCATTGACCACTTCGGTGAGGCCGATGCCCCACAGCGGCGGTGTGCGCCAGTCGCGGCCGCTGGCCTGGAACTCGGGGCGGCCGTCGGCCAGGCCCTCGCCCATGTCGTGCAGCAGCAGGTCGGTATAGGGGCGGATCAGCTGGTTGGCCAGTTCCGGTTCGGCGGCATCGGCCCGGGTGGTGAAGCTCGGGGTGTGGCAGCCCTGGCAGCCGGCCTGGTGGAACAGGCCCTTGCCGTCCAGCACCTGCGGGTCGTTGACCCCGCGCCGCGAGGGCACAGCGAGGTTGCGGCTGTAGAACAGCACCAGGCGCAGGATGTTGTCGCTGACCTCGGGCTCGCCGCCGTTCACGGCATTCAGGCAGTCCACCTGGGTGGGCGTGCAGTCGTCGTGGGGCAGCAGGCTGGTGGTCAGGCCCATGTCGCCGGAGAAGGCGTGGGCGTTCTGCTGGTTCAGGCTGGGCTGGCCGGCCTTCCAGCCGAAGCGGCCGAGCACGGTCTTGCCGGCGGCGTCGTCCCAGACCTGGTTGGGGCGGCCGACGATGCCAGGGCCTTTGGCCTCGGACGGGCCGGCATTGGCCAGGATGGCCTCCTCGGGAATGGCCTCCAGCAGGCCCAGGCCGATCATCGGCGGGGCGACCCGCGCGGAGAACATCGTCTGCGGGTGCATGGGGCCGTAGCCCAGCTGGGTGATCTCCAGGGTCGGCTTCTGCAGCTCCACCACGGTGCCGTCGGCCAGGGTGACGTTGAGCGGCTCGTAGCGCATGCGCACCTTGCCTTCCGGCGCGACGCCGGGGATGGCGACGTCCTGCAACTGTCCGCCGTACACCGGCTCGGGCACCACGCCCAGGCGCTCCAGCATCTGCTGGTGCTCGGCCTTGGCTTCGGCGGGGATGGACAGGCGCACCAGCATCGACACGGCGTTGTCGCCGCGAACGCCCGGCGGATGGCCGCGGCCGTCCTTCACGTGGCAGTTCTGGCAGGCGTTGGTGTTGAACAGCGGGCCCAGGCCATCCCTCGCGGTGGTGGAGGAGGGGGCGATCACCCAGGGGTTGCGGAAGAAGCTGTTGCCGACGTTGAAGTCCAGCCGGCGGCTCGGCGTGAGGTTGCCGGAGGCCTGGGAGAAGGCGTTGCGGTCATGCAGGTTGATGGTCGCGGCACCGCCTGAAAGCTGCTCGCCGGGTTCGGCCTGGGTGAAGCGGGGGGGCTTGTCGCAACCGGCCAGGGCAACGGCCAGCAACAGCGGCGACAGGTGGCGGAGGGCCGACGATACGGGCATTGGCGGGTCCGGCTGGGGAAAACAGGCGGGCAATGTTAGCAGGCGAACGGCTATTAAATAAGAGGGATTTGCGTTCGTGATAGCGGGTCCGGCCGGCCGCTGCGGAGCGGGTGTAACCCAGGCGTGACGTGCCTTCCAGCGAGACGAGAGGCGGATTTCCGGGCATGAAAAAAGCGGATGCGGCGATGGGCCGCATCCGCTTTGCGGGACGCGCGGACGAGTCGATCAGAACTCGTGGTCGGCGTTGTCCGGCTTCAGGTCGCTGATGCCCAGCTTGCCGGCGGCCTGCTCGATGGCGCCGGTCTGCTTGACCAGGGCGGCGATGGCGTCACGCACCACCTGGTTGCCTTCGGCGTTGTCCGGGGCGATCAGCTGGTCGAAGTGCTCGCCCTTGTTGGCGCGGTCCACCAGGACCTGCAGCTTGGCCTCGGTGGCCTCCAGGTCGGCCTTCAGGGTGGCGTCGGCCTGGGCATCGGCCTTGGCTACCAGGGAGGACAGGCTCGGGCCGGTCAGGGTGGTGCCGTCGATCTTCTTGTACTCGCCCAGGTAGACGTTGCGGATGCCCTTGCCGTTGTAGAAGTGCGAGTTGTGGGTGTTGTCGCTGAAGCAGTCGTGTTCGTCTTCAGGGGAGTTGGCTTCCAGGGCGACCTTCATGCGCTCGCCGGCCAGTTCGCCGAGGGACAGGCTGCCCATGCCGAACAGCATCTTGCGCAGGCCGGACTCGGCCGGTTCGGCTTCCAGCTTGGCGCGGTAGTTGTCGGCCACGCCGGCTTTCCACTGGCCGACCATGTATTCCAGGTCGCTCACCAGCAGGTCGGTGACGGCCTTCAGGTAGGTGGCACGGCGGTCGCAGTTGCCGCCGGTGCAGTCCTTGCCCTGGGCGTAGTCGGTGGCCGGGCGGTTGCCGGCGCCCGGGCCGGTGCCGTTCAGGTCCTGGCCCCAGAGGAGGAATTCGATGGCGTGGTAGCCGGTGGCGACGTTGGCCTCGGAGCCGCCCAGTTCGTTCAGGCTGGCCAGTTTCTCGCCGGTGATCTCGGTGACGTCGATCTTGTCTTCGCCGACCTGGATTTCCTTGTTGGCGATGATGTTGGCGGTGGCGCCCGGGTTGCCCAGGGCGTGCTGGTAGTCCTTGGCGACGTAGTCGATCAGGCCTTCGTCCAGCGGCCAGGCGTTCAGCTGGCCTTCCCAGTCGTCCACCACCGGGTTGCCGAAGCGGAACACCTCGGTCTGCATGTAGGGCACGCGTGCGGCCAGCCAGGCTTCGCGGGCGGCTTTCAGGGTGTCGTCATTCGGGTTGGCGAGGAAGGCGTCCACGGCCTTCTGCAGGGCGACGCCGGTGGTGTGGGCGTCGGTGAACACGGCCAGGGCCAGGTCGGCGTAGTGCTTGACCACTGCCTTGGTCGCTGCCTCGTCCACCTTGGCGGCGGCCGGTGCAGCGCTGCTGCTGGCGGCTGCCGGGGCTGCGGCCTGGGGCGCGGCGGCCTTGTCCTTGTCGTCGCCGCAACCGGCGAGAGTGATGGCGATGGCAAGCAGGCTGGCGGTGGCCAGGGGCATACGACTCATGGCGGATTCCTTCGGTGGTGTTGGGAAGCGCTGCTGCGCGAAAACGGCGAACATAATGCGAAAGATTTGCATTTTTGAAAAGTGGCACTTTGTCTCGCTGTCGCGTTGGGTGTGCCCCGGGTCGCTGTGCCGGAGGGCGGTGGGCGCTAGAATCCGCCGGAACCGAAGACAAGGAGTCGTTCGCATGTCCCTGAGCACCGTTGCCATCCTCGTCGCCCTGCTGCTGGCGGGCGCCTATGCCGTGATCCTCTACAACGCCCTGGTGCGCCTGAAGCACGGCGTGGGCAAGGCCTGGTCGAACATCGAGGTGCTGCTCAAGCAGCGCCACGACGAGCTGCCCAAGCTGGTGGAAACCTGCAAGCAGTACATGCAGCACGAGCGCAGCACCCTGGAGCGCGTGATTGCCGCGCGCAACGCCGTGGCCGGTGCCCGCGAGCGCGGTGACCTGGGCGCCCTGGGCCAGGCCGAGAGCGGGCTGCGGGCCGGCCTCGGGCAGCTGTTCGCCCTGGCGGAGAACTACCCGCAGCTCAAGGCCAACGAGAACTTCCAGTTCCTCCAGCAGCGCATCAGCGGGCTGGAGAACGGCATCGCCGACCGCCGCGAGCTGTACAACGAGGCGGTCAACCTGAACAACGTGCGCATCGAGCAGTTCCCCGATGTGCTGATAGCCCGCATGTTCGGCTTCCGCCCGGCGGAGCTGCTGGTGTTCAGCGAGGCCGAGAAGGCCGACGTGGACATCAAGAGCCTGTTCAACTGATGGACGGTGGTGACGCCGGCGGCCTGGCGATGAGCCTGGCCTTCAGCCTGGGGGCCTTTCTCGGTGGCGGCTGGTGGTGCCTGAAGCGCTTCTACGAGGGGCGCCTGCTGCTGGATACGCCCACCTCGAAGATCCGCTCGGCAGCCCAGGGTTACGTGGAACTCTACGGCGTGCTGCACGAGCCGCAGCACGGCCTGTTGAGCGCGCCGCTCACCGGCAAGCCCTGCGTGTGGTGGCGCTTCCGGATCGAGGAGCGCAGCGGAAGCGACAAGGACAAGCGCTGGAAAGTGGTGGAAAGCGGTGCCAGCGACCAGTGGCTGGCGCTGGGGGACGGTACCGGCGAGTGCCTGATCGACCCGCGGGGTGCCGAGGTCCGACCCGCCTCCCGCGACGTCTGGCATGGCAACCAGCGGCACCCGCTACGGGTGGAGTCCACCGGCTTCTTCGGCTCGCTGTTCGGCGGCGGCGACTACCGCTACACCGAGGAGCGCCTGGAACTGGGCGGCCCGCTCTACGCCATCGGCGAATTCGTCACCACCGGCGCGAGCCAGCAGGGTTTCGATGCCAGCCGCGCCGAGGGGGCGGTGATCCGCGAGTGGAAAAGTGACTTTACCGGCCTGCTGAAGCGCTTCGACAGCAACGGCGACGGCCAGCTGGACGAGGCGGAGTGGGGGCGGGTGCGCCTGGCGGCGCAGCTGGAGGCGGAGGATCGCCATCGCGCCACCAGTGCGGCACCGGCGGTGAACCGCATGCGTCGCCCGGGGGAGGCGCGGCCTTTCCTGCTGTCCAGCCATGGCGAGGACGTGCTGGCGCGGACCTTCTTCTGGCAGGCGTTGGGCGCGGGGCTGGTATGCATCGCAGGGGCGGTGGCAACGGTCTACCTGTTGCGCACCACCGGGTGGCTCTAGCGTCTGGCGGTCACCCGCAGGCGGTGCATGCGGCGTATCAGAGGGCAGCGGGGTTGGAGGCAGCGGCGCTCAGGCGGCGGGATTGCTTGAGGTAGCCGGTCAGCTCGCGGGCCGGTAGCGGCTTGCTGTAGAGGTAGCCCTGACCCTCGTTGCAGCCCTGGGCAATGATGTAGCTCTCCTGCTCGGGGGTTTCGACCCCTTCGGCGATCACCTGCATGCCGAGGCTGCGGGCCAGCTGGATGATGGCGCGGACGATGGTGGCGTCGTCCTCGTCCTCCAGCACGTCCTGGACGAAGCTCTTGTCGATCTTGATCTTGTCCAGCGGCAGGCTCTTCAGGTAGCTCAGCGAGGAATAGCCGGTCCCGAAGTCGTCGATGGCGATCAGTGCGCCGGAGCGGCGCAGGCTGAGCAGGTGCTGGGCGGCAGTGGAGATGTCCTCCATCAGGCCGGTCTCGGTGACTTCCAGCTCCAGGCTGCGCGGCGGCAGGCGGTAGACCTGCAGCAGGTTGTTGACCACGCGCGGCAGCTCGGTGTGGTGCAGCTGCACGGTGGAGAGGTTCACGGCCATGCGCAGTTCGTTGAAGCCCTGGTCGTGCCAGTCCCGCAGCTGGTGGCAGGCCTGGTCCAGTACCCACTCGCCGATGGGGATGATGCTGCCGTTCTGCTCGGCCAGGGGGATGAACAGGTCCGGCGGCACGAAACCGTGTTGCGGGTGCTGCCAGCGCAGCAGCGCCTCGACGCCCACCACGCGGTGGTCGCGGTAGTCCACCTGGGGTTGGTAGACCAATTGCAGCTCGTTGCGCTTGAGGGCTTCGCGCAGGTCCTTCTCCAACTCGCGGCGGCGGCGCATCTCGCTGTCCACGCTGGCGATGTAGAACTGGTAGCGGTTGCGCGAGCGGCTCTTGGCCAGGGTCATGGTCTGTTCGGCTTTCTGCAGCAGCTTCTCGGTGCTGTCGCCGTCTTCCGGGAAGAGGGTGATGCCGATGGTGGCGCGCAGGCGGACTTCCTGCTGTTCCAGCGCGAAGGGGGCTTCCAGGTCGTCCAGCACGCTCTGGGCCAGCTCGGCGGCCTCGTAGGGCTGCTCGATATCCGCCTGGACCAGGGCGAACTGGTCGCCCCCCAGGCGGGCCAGCGCGCCGAGGCGGCCGCTGTGGCCACGCAGGCGATCGGCCAGGGCGATCAGCAACTGGTCGCCGGTCTGGTAGCTGTACTGCTCGTTGACGCCCTTGAAGTCGTCCAGGCCCACGCACAGCACGGCAACCCGGCGCTGCAGGCGGCCGGCGTCCTCGAGGATCTGGTCCAGCTGCTGCTGCAGCTGCTGGCGGTTGGGCAGGCCGGTGAGGAAGTCGTACTGGGCCATGCGCAGCAGGCTGTTTTCGGCCTCCCGGCGCAGGTGCGTATTGCGTTCGATGGAGGCCAGCAGCTCGTTGGCGGTGTTGATCCACAACCCCAGCTCGTTCTTCTCGTTGCCCTTGAGCATGGGCAATTTGTGCTCGCTGGGGCGGTCGGGGTTGATGTTGGTCAGGTGCTCGATGATCTTCGACAGCGGCTTGGTCAGCAGCCAGTGGTAGACGGAATAGAGCACCAGGCCCATGGCCAGGGCACGCAGCACGCCGGAGACGAAAATGATCACCGAGCTGATGACGAAGTCCTCGCCATAGGGCGCGGTGTCCAGGGTGATGGTCAGGTCGCCGTAGTACTCGCTGTACGGTCCGCGTCCCACCAGTTGGGTGGTGAAGTTCTGTTCCTTGCCGAGGATCGGGTCGGTGAGCCAGCGGGTGGGCAACTCACTGAGCGGACGGGTCTTCTCCGCCAGCATGGGTTCGTTGGGGTGGCCGATGCTGGCGAAGCGCACCGACTCGTGCTGGAACAGGCCTTCGATGACCTGCATGCCCATTTCGCGGTCCAGGCTGTAGACGGCCTGGGTCGATGGATCGCGGAACATGCCGAGGATGCGGTGGGCGTCATTGGCCACCGCCTGACGGGTCTTGTAGACGTCGAACACGATCTGCGCGCAGCTGAGCACCACGCCCACCACCAGTGCGGACAGCAGCACC
The DNA here is from genome assembly GCF_000931385.1 of Pseudomonas sp. FeS53a. NCBI lineage: Bacteria > Pseudomonadati > Pseudomonadota > Gammaproteobacteria > Pseudomonadales > Pseudomonadaceae > Pseudomonas > Pseudomonas sp. FeS53a. The sequence goes on along the minus strand of NZ_JYFT01000060.1, from coordinate 42,193 downwards.
ACGCGGAGCAACTTCAGTGACAAGCTGTTTTTCAGATCCAGCTTCAAGTAGGAATTCCTTGTTCGATGCCGGTAAGTGCCAGGTGCCAGACCGCTTGAGTATTGGCAAACACGGGGTAGCCGTCAAAGGGCCAGTACGCAAAAAGCGGAACCCGGTCCCCGAATGGGACGTTCGCCAGGCTGGTGGATTAAGCGAACACGCCCCTGTGTCGGTGCGGCATCGGCTGACTTGAATGCCAGACGACGAATGGACAGCGCCGCTGAGTTCAACGGGCGACCCGATTGGTTCTGCGGTTTAGGAGGGCAGGGGGTGAGGACGACGCGAGCGCCGGCATGAACGAAAAGACCCGGCGCAAGGCCGGGTCCTTTCAGGTGCTGCGGGTGACTCAGGCGGCGAAGTTCTTGGCCACGAAGTCCCAGTTCACCAGGTTCCAGAACGCCTCGACGTACTTCGGACGCAGGTTGCGGTAGTCGATGTAGTAGGCGTGTTCCCAGACGTCGCAGGTCAGCAGCGGGGTGTCGCCGCTGGTCAGCGGGCAGCCGGCGCCGATGGTGCTGGCCAGGGCCAGGGAACCGTCAGCCTTCTTCACCAGCCAGCCCCAGCCGGAGCCGAAGGTGCCGACGGAGGTCTTGGTGAACTCTTCCTTGAACTTGTCGAAGGAACCGAATGCGGCGTTGATGGCGTCAGCCAGGGCGCCGGTGGGCTGGCCGCCGCCGTTCGGGCTCAGGCAGTTCCAGTAGAAGGTGTGGTTCCACACCTGAGCGGCGTTGTTGAAGATGCCGCCCGAGGAGGTCTTGACGATCTCTTCCAGGCTCTTGCCTTCGAACTCGGTGCCCGGAACCAGGTTGTTCAGGTTCACGACATAGGTGTTGTGGTGCTTGTCGTGGTGGAATTCCAGGGTCTCGGCGGAAATGTGCGGCTCGAGAGCGTTCTTCTCGTACGGCAGCGGCGGCAATTCGAAAGCCATGTCTGTCTCCTTCATCAGGTCTGGATATGTGCGCAAGGCGCGGGGCCGTTCACGGGCGGCCGGTGAGCGGCTTTGAGTTCGTACTCTTTATGTGCCGCGAGGGCCGGATCATAGCACCCGACCAGAGGCTTAACCACGCAGTATCCGTGTGGAATAGCCCCTCCGCGGCCCGTGCTGCTTGGACCGCCCGGGTTCAGATCCCGTTCACCAATTGTGCCGCCATGGCGAACATCATCAGCGCCACGGTGAAGTCCAGCAGCCGCCAGGTGGCGGGACGGGCCAGCCAGGGGGCGAGCCAGGCAGCGCCCAGGGCCAGGGCGAAGAACCAGATCAGCGAGGCACTGGCCGCGCCCAGGGCGTAGGCACCGGGCACCGGCTGCTGGGCGCCGAGGGAGCCGATCAGCAGCACCGTATCCAGGTAGACATGGGGGTTGAGCAGCGTCACCGCCAGTGCCGCCAGCAGCACCGCCTTGCGTGAGCGTGGCCCGGCGTCGGCCTGCATCGCCAGGGTGCCCGGGCTCAGCGCGCGGCGCAGGGCCTGGCTGCCGTACCAGGCGAGGAAGGCCACCCCACCCCAGCGGGCGATGGCCAGCAGCATCGGGTTCTGTGCCAGTACGCTGGCCAGGCCGAACACCCCGGCGCTCACCAGCAGCGCGTCGCACAGCACGCAGAGCGCCGCCACCGGCAGATGGTGCTCGCGGCGCAGGCTCTGGGCGAGGACGAAGGCATTCTGCGCGCCGATGGCGATGATCAGCCCGGCCGCCACCAGCATGCCGTTGAAGTAGCTCTGCCACATGCCTCAGCCCTCCACCGCGCTGGCGGCCAGCGCCCGCAGGATCGACACCGCGCACTCGGCGCGTTCGCGGGGCACGAACAGGTGGTCGTGGTGGTAGCCCGCCACCACGTTGCAGCTGATGTCGGCCTGGGCCAGCGCTGCTGCCACGGCGGCCGTCAGCCCCACCGCCGCCAGGGAGGAGTGCACCTGCAGGGTGATCCAGGCGGCGACGTAGTCGTAGGGCAGGTCCAGGGCATCGGCCTGTTCACGCGGGAGGATCAGGCTCAACCCCTCGGCCTCGCGGATGCTGGCCACGGGCGTGCAACCGGTCGGGGCGTCAGACGCCAGGGTGCAGAAAACGTAGTCACCGTCGTCGAGACGGGGTTCCAGGCTGCGCAGCAGCACGGACAGGGCGGTTTCTCCGGCCACGGTCGGTTCCTTGAAAGGCGGAAGGGAATGCTGGCGAGTCTGCCGAGGGCGGTTGTATAAGGAAAACGAATCTTGCTGATCTCGCATAAGGAAAATCGATATGTTCGACTACAAGCTCCTGGCTGCCCTCGCCGCCGTGGTGGAGCAGGGTGGTTTCGAGCGGGCCGCCCAGGTGCTGGGGTTGTCCCAGTCGGCGGTATCCCAGCGGGTCAAGCTGCTGGAGGCGCGGGTCGGGCAGCCCGTGCTGGTGCGCGCCGCGCCACCGGCACCGACGGAGATCGGCACCCGCCTGCTCAACCATGTGCAGCAGGTGCGCCTGCTGGAGCGCGACCTCCAGGCCCAGGTGCCGGCGCTGGACGAAGGCGGCCTGCCCGAGCGCCTGCGCATCGCCATCAATGCCGACAGCCTGGCCACCTGGTGGGCCCCGGCGGTGGCGGACTACTGCTCCAGCCACCGGGTGCTGATGGACCTGGTGGTGGAAGACCAGGAGGTCGGCCTCAAGCGCATGCGTGCCGGTGAAGTGGCCGGCTGCATCTGCGCCGCCGAGCGCCCGGTGGCCGGCGCCCGCAGCCTGGCCCTGGGCGCCATGCGCTACCGCGCCCTGGCCAGCCCGGGGTTCGTGGCCCGGCACTTCTCCCGGGGCGTCACGGCGGAGGCGCTGCTGAATGCGCCCTCCATCGTCTATGGCCCCGACGACCAATTGCAGCACCGCTACCTGGCCGCGCTGGGCATCCAGGGCGCCTTTCCCCATCACCTCTGCCCCTCGTCCGAAGGTTTCGTCCGCCTGACCCAGGCGGGCCTTGGCTGGGGGCTGGTGCCCGAGCACCAGGTGGAGGGTGAACTGGCCCGAGGGGAGCTGGTGGAGCTGATTCCCCAACGGCCCATCGACGTGCCGCTCTACTGGCACCACTGGCGCCACGGTGGTGAGTTGCTGGCCAGCCTCACCGACCATCTGGCCCGGGCCGGTGGGCGCTGGCTGGTACGGGACTGACCCAGGTGGCCGGCATCGGGCGCGTGCTGGCTCGCCGCGCCACGACGGCATGCCGGGGCGCTGCTAGAGTGCGCAACACACGACAGGTGGGGGACGGCAATGAAGATTCTGGTGACCGGAGCGAGTGGCTTCATCGGTGGGCGCTTCGCCCGCTTTGCCCTGGAGCAGGGGCTGACGGTGCGGGTCACCGGCCGTCGGCCCGAGGCCGTGGAGCATCTGGTGCGGCGGGGCGCGGAGTTCGTCGCCGGTGACCTGGGGGACCCGCAACTGGCCCAGGCCCTGTGCCGGGACGTGGAGGCCGTGGTGCATTGCGCCGGCGCCGTGGGCGTCTGGGGCCGCTACGAAGACTTCCATCGGGCCAACGTCGAAGTCACCGAGAACCTGGTGGAGGCCTGCCTCAAGCAGCGGGTCAAGCGCCTGGTGCACCTGTCCTCGCCGTCGATCTACTTCGATGGGCGCTCCCACGTCGGCATCACCGAGGATCAGGTGCCCAAGCGCTTCTCCGACCACTATGGCGCCACCAAGTACCTGGCCGAGCAGAAGGTCTTCGCCGCCGAGGAATTCGGCCTGGAGGTCATCGCCTTCCGCCCACGCTTCGTCACCGGGGCCGGCGACACCAGCATCTTCCCGAGGCTGATCGCCATGCAGCGCAAGGGGCGCCTGTCGATCATCGGCAACGGCCTGAACAAGGTCGACTTCACCAGTGTGCACAACCTCAACGACGTGCTGTTCAGCGGCCTGCTGGCCGCCGGGCCGGCGCTGGGCAAGGTCTACAACATCAGCAACGGCGAGCCGGTGCCGCTGTGGGACGTGGTCAACTACGTGCTGCGCCGCCTCGACCTGCCGCCGGTCACCCGGCACGTGCCCTTCGGCGTGGCCTACGCAGCGGCGACCCTCAACGAAACGGTCTGCCGGCTATTGCCGGGGCGCCCCGAGCCCTCGCTGTTCCGGCTGGGCGTGGCGGTGATGGCGCGGGACTTCAGCCTCGACATCAGTCGCGCCCGGCACTATCTGGAGTACGACCCCCAGGTGAGCCTGTGGACGGCCCTCGACGAGTTCTGCACCTGGTGGAAGGCGCAGCAGGGCGCCTGATTCAGCCGCGCAGCGGGCCGGCGTACTGGGTGTACTTGCGCACCAGCTCTTCCTCGGTCAGCACCTTCGGCACGCGCACGCCGGTCAGTTCGCTGAGGCGCTCGCCCAGGCTGATCACCGCCTCGCGCCGGGACTCGGCACAGGCCTTGAGCATCTGCTGGATGGCATCGGGTTGGCTGAGACGGATGTCCAGGGCCTGTTCCTCGCGAATCTGGCGACGAAGGCTCTGCATGCAATCCAGCACGGCTTTGGTCAGTTCCACGCGTATTCCCCCCAAGGTGTGAAGAGAGCTCCGGCCTGTCGTCCTGCCCGGACGGAGCGCGTCGGACCCGTTCAGCGGTGGGTCCGTCCGGCGCGGCACGGGCCGCGCATGGAGCGCCCCCGGACGCCCCGCAACGACCAAAGCAAGCTGCGTACCAGTTCACAATCCCAGGAACCATGGGCCCTGCAGCCGGTCCATCAGCCTGGATGCGCACCGACGAAGGGCACCCGCACCAGCATGGCGCGGCGCTGATGCCGGCCAAGCGAACCGGTATACTGGCGCCCCTCGGCCCTGGGTGCCGACCCCGATTCCTTGCTCCTCCTGCCGAAGGTCAATCATGCGTAACGATGCTCTCGATGAACTGGACGATGTCCCCAGCCTGTCAACCGACGCGCAGGACCGCGACGAGTTCGGCCACCACCCACGCCGCGTCGCCTCCTCGCCGGCCCGGGGCGGTCGCACGGGGTACGAGCCCGAAGCCCGAGGCGGCGCCAGCACCGGTCCGCTGTGGGCCCTGCTGGGTGCCACCGTCATCGCCTTCTGTGGCCTCGGCTGGTGGAGCTTCCAGCAGATCTCGATGATGGAGCAGCAACTGGTGGCCACCCAGGAAAGCTTCGCCCGCATCAGCGAAGAGGCCGCCGGGCGCATCAAGGACATCAGCGGCAAGGTGGTCGCCACCGAGTCCAACGTCACCAGCGGCAGCGAGTCCATCAAGCTGGACATCCGCCAGCTGCAATCCCGCCTGGCCGAGGTGGCCAAGCAGCAGCAGGCCCTCAGCGCCCAGCTGGGCAGCCAGGACAAGCGCGTCGAGCAGCTTTCCGGCGACTTCAAGACCCAGAGCGGCTCCGCCGGCCAACTGGACAGCCGCCTGCAGAGCCTGGCCGAAGAACAGGCCCGCCTGAAGGCCGCACAAGGCGACGCCGCCAAGCTGGACGAGCGCATCAAGGCGCTGGCCGGTGAAGTGGAGGCCCTGAAGAAGCAGGGCAACCCCAGCCAGGCCATCAAGAGCCTCGAACAGGACCTGCTGGTCCTGCGCAGCCAGCTGGACAGCCGCCCGGCCCAGGCCCCGGCAGCCGGCGGCGGTGCCAACCAGGCCGAGTTCGACGCCTTCCGCGCGCAGATGACCCGCAACATCAGCACCCTGCAGAGCCAGGTGCAGAACCTGCAGCAGCAGATCAACGCGCGCTGATCCATCACCGCAGTGAACGAGCCCCGCTCCGCAAGGACTGGGGCTTTTTCATGCCCGGGCTACGTCGCCCCTGCAAGGGGGACCTGTAGGGGCGAATTCATTCGCCCGCATCTACCCGCCGCCACGAAAAAGCCCCGACCTTGAAGGCCGGGGCTTCGTTCATCGCAGCGTTGCCGCTTACAGGCGCGGGTAGTCGATATAGCCGACCGGGCCCTTGCCGTAGAAGGTTTCCGGGTGCGGCTCGTTCCAGGGCGCATCCTTCTCCAGGCGGGCCGGCAGGTCCGGGTTGGCGATGAAGGGGATGCCCCAGGCCACGGCGTCGGCCTTGCCTTCGGCGATCCAGGCATTGGCCTGGTCCTTGGTGAAGCGCTCGTTGGCGATGAACACGCCGCCGAAGGCTTCCTTCAGTTGCGGGGCCAGGCTGTCGTCGGCTTCCTTCTCGCGGGCGCAGATGAAGGCGATGCCGCGCTTGCCCAGTTCACGGGCCACGTAGCCGAAGGTCTCGGCACGGTTGGAGTCGCCCATGTCGTGGGCGTCGGCACGCGGTGCCAGGTGCACGCCGACACGGCCGGCGCCCCAGACCTTGATCAGCTCGTCGGTGATCTCCAGCAGCAGGCGCGCGCGGTTCTCCAGGGAGCCGCCGTAGCGGTCGGTGCGGGTGTTGGTGCTGTCCTGCAGGAACTGGTCCACCAGGTAGCCGTTGGCGGCGTGCAGCTCGACACCGTCGAAGCCGGCAGCCAGGGCATTCTCCGCGCCGAGGCGGTAGGCCTCGATGACGTCGGCGATCTCCTCGGTCTCCAGCGCGCGGGGCACCGGGTAGTCACGCAGCGGGCGCAGCAGGCTCACGTGGCCCTTGGCGGCGATGGCGCTGGGGGCCACCGGGGCTTCGCCGTCCAGGTAGCTCGGGTCGGAGATGCGGCCCACGTGCCACAGTTGCAGGACGATCTTGCCGCCGTTGGCGTGCACGGCCTTGGTCACGTTGCTCCAGCCCTTGACCTGGTCGTCGTTCCAGATGCCGGGGGTGTCGGGGTAGCCGACGCCCATCGGGGTCACGGCGGTGGCCTCGCTGATGATCAGGCCGGCGGACGCGCGCTGGCTGTAGTACTCGGCCATCAGCGCGTTGGGTACGCGGCCTTCGTCGGCGCGGCAGCGGGTCAGGGGGGCCATGATGATGCGGTTGGCCAGTTCCAGGTCGCCCACTTTGATCGGATCGAACAATGTTGCCATTTTGAACACCTCGTCTTAGTCGAGAGCGGTTTCCAGCTCGGGTTTGCGTTGGCTGAAGGTCAGCAGGGTGGCGACCAGCGCCAGGATGGCGAGTACGGCAGCGGCGAGCGGCACGCGGGTCAGCCCCAGGCCCTGCTCGATCACCACGCCACCGACCCAGGCGCCCAGGGCGTTGCCCACGTTGAAGGCGCCGATATTGAGGGTGGAGACCAGGTTCGGCGCACCGGCGCCGAACGCCACCACGTTCACCTGCAGGGCCGGCACGGCCGCGAAGGCGGCGGTGGCCCAGAGGAACAGGGTGATCTCCATGGGAATCAGGTACGGGCTGGCCAGGTGCACCACGGTGGAGGTGACGGCCAGGGCGATGAACACGCCCATCAGCGTCTGCGCCAGCTTCCAGTCGGCCAGGCGGCCGCCGATGAAGTTGCCCAGGGTCAGGCCCAGGCCGATCAGCAGCAGCGTGCCGGTCACGCCGCGCGGCGACACCCCGGTGATTTCGCCCAGCAGCGGCGCCACGTAGGTGAAGATGCAGAACACCGCCGCCGAGAACAGCACCGTGGTCGACAGCGCCAGCCACAGCCCGGCCCCGCGCAGGGCGGCCAGCTCGGCGCGCATGTCGGCGGCCTCTTCGTCATCCTGGCGTGGCAGCACGCGCCACAGCCCGATGAAGGCCGCCACGCCGATCAGCGTCACCGCCCAGAAGGTCGAGCGCCAGCCCGCCACCTGGCCCAGCGCGGTACCCAGGGGCACGCCCAGCACGTTGGCCAGGGTCAGCCCGGTGAACATCAGCGCCACCGCCGACGCCTTGCGGTTCGGCGGTACCAGGCTGGCGGCCACCACCGAGCCGATGCCGAAGAAGGCCCCGTGGCAGAGCGCCGTCACCACCCGCGCCAGCATCAGCAGGTCGTAGTTCAGTGCCGTGGCGCACAGCAGGTTGCCGAGGATGAAGATCGCCATCAGCGCCAGCAGTGCCGCCTTGCGAGGGAAGCGCGCCGTGGCCATGGCCATGAACGGTGCACCGACCGCCACGCCCAGGGCGTAGCCGGTCACCAGCCAGCCGGCGACGGGGATGCTCACGGACAGGTCCGTGGCGACATCGGGCAGCAGGCCCATGATCACGAATTCAGTGGTGCCGATGGCGAATGCGGACAAAGCCAGGACGAGAAGCGCGGTTGGCATGGGCCAGCTCCTGAGTGAATGGGGGCAGGTGGCAAAGGGGCCGGGGTGAGCCCGCCGGGCGGGACTCTTGATCGGGTACCGCGGTCAGAGTTCGGTGCTCATCCGCTGCAGGAACGCCTCGATTACGGCCTCGTTGCGCTTGAAGAAGTTCCACTGGCCGATGCGTCGGCTGGTCACCAGGCCAGCCTTCTGCAACGTGGTCAGGTGGGCCGATACGGTGGACTGGGAGAGCCCGGTGCGCTGGTCGAACTTGCCGGCGCACACGCCGATCTCGAACGGGTGGTCCTGCTCGACGAAGTAGCGCTCCGGCTCCTTGAGCCACAGCAGCATGTCGCGCCGTACCGGGTGGGCGAGGGCCTTGAGGATCTCGCCCAGGTCGATGTCGAGGCTGTCGGGGGTGTCGGTCATGGCCGTCTCCACCAGTCATATCGGAATGGAGCGAACTATATATCGGGAAAAAACGATACGGGATCGTTTCCCGCGATAGTCATCATCAGCCCGGCTGATGGGCATGCGCCGACACAACGGGATTTTTCAGCAGCCTGCTAAGCTGGCGCGATGAATTACCTCGCCCACCTCCACCTCGGCGGCCCCGCGCCCCACCAGCTGCTCGGCAGCCTCTACGGCGACTTCGTCAAAGGGCCGCTGGACGGCCGTTGGCCCCAGGGCATCGAGGCCGGCATTCGCCTGCACCGGCGCATCGACCTGTTCACCGACACCCACCCGCTGGTGCGGGACGCCCGCGCCCTGTTCCCGGCGGCTCGGCGGCGGGTGTCCGGCATCCTGCTGGACCTGTTCTTCGACCACTGCCTGGCCCGCGACTGGGCCGACTACGCCGAGGTGCCGCTGCCCGCCTTCACCGGGCAGGTCTACCGGGTGCTGGCCGACCAAGCGGCGCTGCCCGGTGCCCTGGCCCGCATCGCCCCGCGCATGGCCGAGCAGGACTGGCTCGGCAGCTACCGCGAGTTCGACACCCTGGCAGCCGTGGTGGGTGGCATGAGCCGCCGCCTGTCCCGCCCCGAGCTGCTGGCCGGCGGCTTCGATGAACTGGCCGAGCGCTACCAGCCCCTGAGCGATCACTTCCGGCGCTTCTACCCCGAGCTGCAGCGCTTCGCCGCCCAGGCCGGCATGGCTTGACCTGCATCAAGCCCCGGTCGCGCATCGGGGCGTGCAATGCGTGGACCCCGGACCGCCCCGGTCCGGCCTGACGAGAACAGTGGAGGTGCTCCGATGAAAGCGCTGCTCCTGGCGACCGACCTGTCCAACCGCTCCGAACGTGCCCTGCGCCGTGCCGCCCAACTGGTGCGGCAGTTCCGTTGCCCCTGGACGGTGCTGCACGTGGTGGATGCCGACCAGCCCCAGGCCCTGGCCAGCGCCTGGAGCGCCCAGGTCCACGAGGCCCTCGCCTCGCACCTGGGCGAGATCGCCGAACTGGCGGGCGCCGCCCCGGCGCTGCGTGTCGAAGTGGGCGACCCGGCCGAGCGCATCGTCGACTTCGCCCGCAGCCAGGGCTTCGACCTGCTGGTGATGGGCTGCCACCGGCGCAACGCCCTGCGCGACGTGTTCGTCGGCACCACCCTGGAGCGCGTGCTGCGCACCGGGGACACACCGGTGCTAGTGGTCAACCGCGAGACCGACGGGCACTACCACGACATCCTCGTCGGCCTCGACCTCTCGCCCTGTTCGGCCCGCGCGGCCCAGGCGGCTCGTGAACTGGGGATTCTGGAGCTGGCCCGCAGCCGTGCGCTCTACGCCTTCGAGCCCTTCGCCCGGCTCACCCTGCTGGGTGCCGGGCTGTCCGACAGCGCCCTGGAGGACCATGAACAACGCGAAGCCGTGGCGGCCCGTTCGGCCCTGGCGCAGTTTCTTGGCGAACAGGGGTTGCTGGGCGTGTTCAGCCAGCATTCGGCGGAGGAGGGGTTGCCCATCACCGTGCTGCGCCATGCACTGCAGCAGGCCGAACCGGACCTGCTGGTGCTGGGCACGCGGGGCATGAGCGGGGTCAAGCGGGCATTGATCGGCAGCGTGGCGGACGCCGCCCTGCGGGAGTTCGATTGCGACATGCTGGTGGTGCCGCCCGCCCGCTGAGTCGGCGGCTCAGGCCGCCAGCTCGTCGGACGGGGCTTCACCGAACAGCGCCACCTGCACCGCCTGCTGGGCCTCGCGGGCCAGGGCGTTGCGGTGGCGACCGCTGCTGGGGATGGGCGTCAGCAGGCGGATCTCCACCTCGCTGCACGGGCTGCGCAGCAGGCGCACCAGGTGGGATACCAGGTCATCCTCGCCAATGAACGGCGCCACGCTGTCCCGCTCGCCATCGCGCAGGTAGCGGATCGCCACCGGCTGCACCGCCACCCCTGTCTCGCAGGCGCTGGTCAGCAGGCGGCCATGGAAGGTGCGCACCAGGCTGCCGTCGGTGGTGGTGCCTTCCGGGAAGATCAGCAGGTTGCGGCCCAGCCCCAGGTGCCGGCCCAGTTGCTGCCCCACCAGGTTGCTCTCCCCTGAACCCCGGCGGATGAACAGTGTCCCGGCCTTGTGCGCCAGCCAGCCGGCCACCGGCCAGGCGCGCACCTCCGCCTTGGACAGGAAGGACAGCGGCGCGAGCATGCCCAGCAGCGGGATGTCGGTCCACGACACATGGTTGCTGACCCACAGCATCGGTACTGTCGGCACCTCGCCCTCCACCCGCACCCGGAAGGGTAGGGCGCCGGCCAGGCGCGCCAGGAACCAGCGGGTCAGGCGCTGCCGGCGCGGCATCAGGTCCCGTCCCCGGGCCAACCGTTCCAGCACCACCACCCCGCTCGCCAGCAGCAGGCCGAGGCCGATCACCGCCAGCAGGCGTAGCACCCGCAGGTAGAAGCGCAGCCCGGCCACGGCGTCAGACCGCCGCCTTGAAGTGGCGGGCGTAGCGCGGGCACAGCTCGTCGCGCTTGAGCAGGATGAACACGTCGGCGACCTGGAAGTCCGGGTCCCAGCACGGCTCGCCGCAGATCTTCGCCCCCAGGCGCATGTAGGCCTTCAGCAGCGGCGGCATCTCGGCGATCACGTTGCCCGGCAGCTCCAGCGCCGGCAGCGGGGTGCGCGGCTCGGCGCGCAGGTGCTCGGTGCACAGGTAGCGTTCGCGCAGGCGCTGCATGATGGCCTGGGCCTGGATGCCGCCGTCCTGCATGGGGATGCTCGCGCAGCCCATCAGGTAGCGGTAGCCGCCCTCGTTGAGCACCTCCGCCAGCTCGCTCCAGAGCACCGCGATGGTGCCGCCGTTGCGGTAGGCCGCATCGACGCAGGTGCGGCCGATCTCCAGCACCGGGCCCTGCAACTCGCCCAGGCCTTCGAGGCGGAACTCCTCCTCGCTGTAGAAGCGGCCGATGTCGTGGGCGGCCTGGTGGTCCAGCAGGCGGGTGGTGGCCACCAGCTCACCGCTGTCCAGGTCGCGCACGCCGATGTGCTGGCAGTGCGGGTCGAAGTCATCCATGTCGAGGCCGAATTCGGCGCCCTTGAGCTTGGCATCGAACTCCGCGCTGAACACCCGGTAGCGCAGGGCCTGGGCTTCACGCAGGGCAGCCACCCCGCTGAGGCGCTCGGCCTGCAGGCGGCGTGGGCTCTTGTCGCCGCGTGCGGCGTTGTCGCGGGTGATAGCGATCTGAGTCATGAGTAAGCCTCCATTTGGGCCGGCTAGATCCCGGTTGCAGCCGGACGATCTTGTTGTGCAAGCTCAGGCTAGGCAGACCCGGTGTCACCTCCGTGACGTTTCCGTGATGCTTGAATGACAGCCCCCAAGGAGACCGCCCATGACCTGGCAACGCCTGCTCGAGACCCGTGACCGCCTGCCCGCGCAGCCTCTCGAAGAGTGGTACGGCAGCCTGCTGGAGCGCCTGGGCGAGGCCACGCCCTTCGAACTCGCCGTCCTCGGCGGGCGCCTCGCCGCCACCCCGGGGCTGGCCTTCCTTGCGGGCTACCAGGGCGCGCTGCGCCTGCTCTGGCCCTCCGCCCCGCGCAGCCTCGGCGCCCTCTGCGTGACCGAAGCGCGCAGCGTGCGCCCGGCGGACATGCAGGTCCGCCTCGACGGGCTCAGCCTCAATGGCCGCAAGGACTTCGTCACCGCCGCCGACGCCGCCGACTGGCTGCTGGTGGCCGCCCGCGAGGAAGCCGACGGCGAGGCCCCGCGCCTGGCCCTCACCGTGGTGCACAACGGCGCGCCCGGCGTGCGCATCGAACCCCTGCCGGCGCTGCCGCTGATGCCCGACATCCCCCACGCCCGCCTGCACCTGGACGGCGCCCATTGCGAGCGCCTCGCCGGGGACGGCTGGGATGCCTACGTCAAACCCTTCCGCAGCCTGGAAGACCTCCACGTCCTCGCCGCCCTGAGCGCCTGGCTGCTGGGTGTCGGCCAGGACAGCGGCTGGCCTCCGGCCCTGCGCATGCGCCTGCTGGGGCTGCTGGCCGGCGCCGCCGAAGTGGCCCGGATGTGCGCCACCAGCCCGGTGATGCACGTCATGCTGGCCGGCCTCTTCGCCGAGTTCGACGGCCTGCGCAGCGAACTGGACGCCGCCTTCGCCAGCGGCCCCGCGCCGTGGGCAACACTCTGGACGCGCGACCAGGGCCTGTTGGCCATCGCCGGCGCCGCACGCGCCACGCGCTTGGCCAAGGCGCGGGAGGCACTGGGGTGGGTGGATTGAACCCGGGCGGTTGACACCGTCCAGTGGCGCGGCCGTACACGGCTATCGGAAGCGCCTGATGGAATCGCCCTTGCCCAACCCGGCAGGCTCCGTCCTCCCAGTTCCAATGGACGGAGCCCCGCATGTTCAACCCCGCCAACCAGGCGCACTTCAGCCTCGACATCGAAGGCGCCAACCCTGACTTCAAGGTCCTCGCCTTCACCGGCCACGAAGCCCTCAACCAGCCCTTCCGTTTCGACATCGAACTGGTCAGCGAGCGCAGCCGCCTCGACCTCGAAAGCCTCCTGCACAAACCCGCCTTCCTCGCCTTCACCCCCGACGGGCGCGGCGTCCATGGGCAGGTCTTCGGCATCGCCGTCGGCGAGATCGGCAACCGCCTCACCCACTACCACCTGACCCTCGTACCGCGCCTCGCCTACCTCGCCCTGCGCCACAACCAGCGCATCTTCCAGCACCTGAGCGTCCCGCAGATCATCGGCCAGGTCCTCGAAGACCACGGCATCCTCGCCGACGCCTACCGCTTCCGCCTCGGTCCCAAGGCCCCGCCGCCCCGCGACTACTGCACCCAGTACGACGAAAGCGACCTGCACTTCATCAGCCGCCTCTGCGAAGAAGAGGGCCTGCACTTCCACTTCGAGCATCAGCCCGATGGCCACCTGCTGGTCTTCGGCGAAGACGCCAGCGCCTTCCCCAAGCTCGGCCGCCCCGTCGCCTACCTCGCCAACACCGGCCAGGTCGCCGACGAACCCGTCATCAAACGCTTCGGCCTGCGGATGGAAGCCCGCACCCTGCGCGTCACCCGCCGCGACTACTTCTTCGAAAAGCCCAGGCTGCTGATGGAAGCCGCCCACAAGCCCCAGGACGACCTCCCTCAACCGGACCTGGAGGACTACGACTACCCCGGCCGCTTCACCGACCGCGATCGTGGCCGCCGCCTCGCCCGCCAGGCCCAGGAACGCCACCGCCGCGACTACCGCCTCGCCGACGGTGACAGCGACGAACCGCGCCTGGTCAGCGGCCACCTCCTCAGCCTCTCCGACCATCCCAAGCAAGAATGGAATGACCTCTGGCTGATCACCGCCCTCCACCACGAAGGCAAGCAGCCCCAGGTGCTGGAAGAATTCGCCAGCCTCGACAGCGCCATCGACACCCTGCGCAACAGCGCCACCCAAGCGCTCGGGCTTTCGTTTTCACAGCCCGACGGAGATTTCAAACAGGGCTACCGCAACCGCTTCCAGGCCATCCCCTGGGACGTGCCTGCCCGGCCCGACCTCAAGCACCCCAAACCGCGCATCCTCGGCAGCCAGACCGCCGTCGTCACCGGCCCCCAGGGCGAAGAAATCCACTGCGACCGCCACGGCCGAATCAAGGTCCAGTTCCACTGGGACCGTGAAGGCCAGGCCGACGAGCACACCAGCTGCTGGCTGCGGGTTGCCAGCAGCTGGGCCGGCAACGCCTACGGCGCCATCACCATCCCCCGCATCGGCATGGAAGTGCTGGTCACCTTCCTCGAAGGCGACCCCGACCAACCCCTCGTCACCGGCTGCCTCTACCACGGCGTCCACCAGCCGCCCTACGAACTGCCCGCCAACAAGACCCGCACCCTGCTCAAGACCGACAGCAGCCCCGGCGGCGGGGGCTACAACGAACTGCGCATCGAAGACCGCAAGGGCCAGGAACAGATCTACGTCCACGCCCAGCGCGACTGGGACGAAAACATCGAACACGACCAGAAGATCCGCGTCGGTAACCAGCGCCACGACCGTGTCGAAGGCAGCGTCTACAGCGAATTCTTCGGCGAGCAGCACCACACCCTGCACAAGGACCGCAAGACGGAGCTGAAGCTGGATGACCACCTCACCGTGGGCAACGAGCAGCACATCAAGCTCGGTGCTGGGCAGTTCGTCGAAGCAGGGCAGGAGATCCACTACTACGCCGGCGACAAGGTCGTCATCGACGCCGGCATGGAGCTCACCGCCAGCGGCGGCGGCAGTTTCCTCAAGCTCGACCCGGGCGGCGTCACCTTCAGCGGCGCCACCATCAACCTGAACTCGGGGGGCGCGGCAGGGGAGGGAGCAGGGTTGAGGATTCTTGCCCCGCTGATTCCCTGGGCTGCAGACAAGGCCAAGGCCGGCAGCCCCACCATCCCCGCTCTGCCGAATGTCTTCATCCGGAGGAGTCTGCAAGGACTCCCGCTTGTCGCTATCTGCGGTAAACAGGCCAATGGCGTCTGCAGCCGAGAGGATTGCCCATGTCTACGTGGCTGAATACCTACCTGGCGCAGGCCTGCACCATCGATCCCTGCGGCGATGCTGGGGGTGAAACCCTCTACGGCGTGATTGATCGGGTGAGAAACCCGCAGGCATTGGTTTCCCTCTACCAGATACCAACGCCTCCCAGGATCGTTCGCCTTTTCCAGGGCACACCGTTCGAAGGCTTGAATGACGTCAGTCCGCTTTGGGTCCAGATGGACGCGGGTAGCGGTGAGGCCACCACGCTGGAGGCGCTTTGCCGCACCGATCGTTCGGGCATCCTGCTGGCTTCCCGGGCCGAGCCCGAAGCCGCTTTGGCGCACGCTCGCCAATTGCTGCGGATGCATTCCAGTACATACGGCGATTCACTGGCACGCTTTTACGATCCAGCCTTCTTCTGCGCCTTGGCGCTGACTGTCCCTGCCAATGCCTTATATGGCCCTTGGGATTGCGTTTACACCCCCCCTGGCAACCCAGCCGATTCGAACTGGCGGATCTGGCGCCCCCATGAGCGTGCTAGCGAGAACGCCTCCGCAGTCGCCTATCCCCTCAGCGTAGAAGCCGACACCTTGGACGCTGTCGATGCGCTACGTGAGTGGTACTGGGTGCGCAGTCAGGACGCCGAGAGCGTGGGCCATATACCCGACGAGCACTTGCCGTTGGTGCTGAGCAACCTGCGTCTGTTGGTGGCTCACGGCATCGACGAAAGCCGTCACTGGGCGCATCTATTGCCCTTGCTGAGTCGGTTCGACCTGAGCGAGCAGCCCGAATCCATGCAGGTACTGCTTAGCCAGATGCCGGCATTCGAAAAAGTACAGCGATTGGAAATCTGAAATGACAGGAACGTCCACACAGGCCGCCAGCACAGCGAAACCTGACCCCATTGTTTTCCCCGCCGATGAAGCTCCCGTGAGCAAAGGCAATGAAGTGCTCTGCAAGGACACCGAGCCTGGTTGTGGCCAGCACTACTACGACATTGCCTACATCACCGGCCAGCGCCGTTTCTGGTTGCTGCCCAAGCGGGTTGCCGAACAGTTGGAAGAGGCCGCCACCACACTGAAGCAGCAGGCGGTGGGCACGGATAAAGCGGCGCGCATGAGCAAGATCGCCGAATCCGGCTTGCTGGATTACTTCCTCACACCAAAGCCCGATTCCTTCCTTGAGTTCAGTGATGGCGCTACAGATGAACGCACCCGTTACAAACAGGCCCAGGCCGCCATCGAGGACGAGGCTGCCCAACAGGTGCGGTATCGCCATGAATGGGAGCGGGCCCGCAGCAAGGGTGACAGCACGGCTGCCATGCGAGCTGAACGCAATCTCTTTCGTAGCCAGCGCCGCCTGAAGGCCGCCCAGAAGCGGGTTGCCGAACTCGATCAGATCGCCTTCCAGCGTGCCGACGCCCTGGGTTACAGGCGCGAGAATGGCGTCTTCTACACCGCGCGTGCCTTGCAAGCCCGTGATGCGGTGGATCGCTACATAGCCGAGCGGGACAAGGCCCTTGCCCATGGTTTCGTGATGTTCGACCCAGGCAGCCGCACCGTCGGCACCGCCTGGCAGCATCTGCGCGACTACAAGGCCCTTCACCAGAAACTTGTGGAAACCGGCAAAGTGGATGCCAGGGCCCTGCGAGGGGTCCGCCTGAACATCCTGGAGTTGGAAGGCTTGATGGCGGGCTACATCAACGCCGTTGTCGAGCTGGCCGATTGCGGCATCGCCGTCCCCGAGTTCGCGCTCAGCCCGGATGACCACTACAAGGGCACCAAAGAGTTCCAGGACTATGTCAGCCTGATAGATAAGCGCTTCAAGCTGGAGCAGAGCATCAAGCAAAAGCATGACGAATGGGCCTCTGCCACCGCCAACAAAGCCGCACCGCCCAGTGTTCTGTTCACCGCTCAGCAAAAGGAGTGGCACCAGTTAAACGAAAAGGCAGAGTCCCTCAAGGCCGCCGCCGAGATGCGTGTGCGGGAGATGATGCCGCCCCGTCTGCTCCTTTGGGAGCCTGAAAGCTACAGGCCCAAGCCCATCGAGCGCCTGGCCAAGGGCAATATCCCCTTGCGCGAATTGAGCCGGGCCGCTGTGGGGCGTGCGTTGACCCACCTCAGCCTCAAGCACCTTGCCCAACAAGGCGCCAGCACCATGGGCGCTGCACTCAAAGACCTCAAGGCGCTCCCCAAGTCCATCGCCAAGCAGGCCGACGACGATCCAGTCTTCAGCGACTGGTTGAAGCAGCAAGGCGCTCACCCGCTCGATGAAAAGGGTCCTTGGTTCGACGAGGACGGCCTGTTTCAGCCAGATGCCTTCTTCAGGGCGCTGGATGCCTTGGGCTTCAAGGTCGATAGCCTGAACGCCGTGGATAAACGGCAGGCCTGGGGCGAGACCCTCCAGGCCATGATCTTCGAGGACCGGCAGCTGCGGAATCTGATGCTCTTCGACAACAGCCCGCAGGCTCAGTTGGTGCGCTGCCTGTTGCCTGCCGGGTTCAGTCAGCATGCAGCACTCAAGGCAGAAGGACCCCAATGGAACAAGGGCCTGCAACTGACCAAGGTTCAGGCAAGCCTGGAGGTGGCGGCTTGGCGGGGGGAGGTAACCCTTTTCAATCTGGAATTGCCCGGTCGGAGCACGGCCAAGCCGATCCAGCTCAGCTACCGGGCCTATGACGGCACGTCGCGTACCTTCAACCTCGGCAAGTTGTCACTCAATCTGAGTGCCAAGGCCTGGGGGTTTGCAGGTGCGAGCTTGATGCTCGCCCGTGACCTCACCCTGGACCAGAAAACCGGCCTCACCAGTTTTTCCGGTATCGATGTCGCCTCCAAAGCCGGCGATCTTGCTACGTTCGACTTGTTCGTCGGTGCCCAAGCCGGCTGTAAAGTCACTGGCCAACTCGACTGGTTTCCGCCCCCCAGCACCCTCCAGCCCGCACCCATCCCCAATCAAATTCCCGTCAATGGCTGGAGAACCCTGGCCAAGCTGGATATGGAGCTGGTCGCTGCTGTGGGTGGTGGTATGAAGGGCAGTGTGAGGTTACGGCTGGATAAAGGGCGCTTCCTTTTCTCCGTCGACGCTGCCTTGGTGTGGGGCGCGGGCCTCAAGGGCTTCATGGCCTTCGAAGTGGGCTACGAAAGCGTCGTCGCCTTGCTGGAGCTGGTGCGCAAGGAAATCCAGGCCAACAACAACGAAGACCTCGAATGGATTGACCAGGAGGCCATGGCCTACCTCCGCCAGCTCAGCGTCACCGGCGCCCTCGCCATGGACGTGCCCTTCCTCTATGTGCGCGGCTACGCCTTCGTCAAGGAGCTGTACGACAGGCTCACCGATGGCGGAAGAGGTGCGGCGATTGCCGAAACCTTGGTTTCTTACGAAAACCAAAACGTTATGCAGAGCTGGATACAGGGCCTACAACCTGATGCTCTCGGCCCGCTGCTGATGGCTTTGAGCAGTCATACGGGGCTCCTCTCTGACAGCGATCACTTCTTGCAACAGCAAGCCATCGAACGCTGCCTGGGCTGGATAGAAACCGAAGCAGATGCTGTTCAGCGATTTGAGGAGACCCTCATTCGCATGAATCGGGATGGCGCTCGGCCCCCCCAAGCGGGGCTCGCTTATTGCGAGAGCCGACTACGGCTGGACTCTTTTATGGCTAAGCCAGTGCGCCGATTAGCAGAGCGTGATAGTGACTCTATGAGGGCAAGGTATCGCCAGCGAGTCAAAAAGCTAGGCGCACGCCTATTGGGGTACTGCGAGTACCGCGCCGCGCCCATGGGCCCCTATATGGGCGCAATGGAGAAAATCATAGTGACTTACAAGGGGCCCACGCTGTGATCAACTACCGTGTGCTTATCGCCATCCTATATTTTATCGCTGGACTAGCATGGGCGGACTTGTCGCCTGAGCAACTGATTGCAAAAGAAAAGGGGCTGATACTATATCAACAATATAAAGGTATTTCTGCTATTGAGCCTTTGCGTGTTGCTGCAGAGGCTGGCGATAAAACGGCCCAGTACTATCTAGGTGAAACTCTCCGTCGAAATAGCATGTATATAACGGCTGAATCGAGAAAATGGTATGAAGCCGCCGCTGCACAAGGCGACTTATTCGCCATGCTGCGTTTAAGCGACAGCAGCGATCTCTGTGATCTTTTCGGTACTTGCACTGGCCGTGCCGAATGGCGTGAAAAAGTATTGGATCTGGCCTATGCACGCGCCGAGCACGGCGACACGGAAGCCATGAGAGTTTTATTTCATGCCGGTGAGGGATTGGTTTGGTTGGAAAAGGCGGCAGGTGCTGGGGATCTAGATGCGCAGTGGTTGCTAGCTGAGCGTTACGAAGCAGGGGAAGGTTGGTTTTTAATTCCCGGTAATCGCAAGAAGACTATTGATAATTTGCTCAGAAAAACAGCAGAGGCAGGCCTTCCCAAAGGTATGCAATTTTATGCTGGTGTACTCCATGAGAAAGGGGATCTTGCCGGGGCTTTTCAGTGGAGGAAGAAGGCAGCCGAAACGGGGCTGATTGGTGGTGTATATGCCTATGCTAGGGATTTACTCAATGAAGAGGGGGCTCTTGATATCTCTCCGGATACAGTAAAGAGTTATGCCCTTTTTTCGCTGATCGCTCGACTTCAAGGGGGAGGGGGATCGCCAGAGTATGCGCGCTGGGCATTAGATGACTTGCGAAAAAAAATGTCCAATACCCAGCTAAAAGAAGCAGAAGATTTTGCGGTTGAATGGCGGGACACACACCCTCCTCTCTCTTACTTTTTACCAGTGTACGGTCACTGATGCTGTCGGAATATTCTTGGTAGAGGTAAGCACTTGATCAATTACCGTGCGCTGATCGCTACTCTATATTTTATCGTCGGACTGGCCTGGGCGGATTTAACACCGGAGCAACGCGCCGCCAAAGATAAAGGGCTTGCTCTCTATCAGCAAAGTGACTGGTACGACTCGCAACTTTTATTACAACTCGCCGCAGAAGCCGGGGATAAAACAGCTCAATACTATTTAGGGGAAGCGATTCGACTGAGCAAGCGTTATATAACCGCCGACGCCAGAAAATGGTACGAAGCCGCCGCTGCACAAGGCGACTTATTCGCCATGCTGCGTTTAAGCGACAGCAGCGACCTCTGTGACCTTTTCGGCACGTGCACCGGCCGCGCCGAATGGCGTGAAAAAGTATTGGACCTGGCCTATGCACGCGCCGAGCACGGCGACACGGAAGCCATGTGGGTGTTGTTTCATGCCGAGGAGAAACTGGGCTGGCTGGAAAAAGCCGCCGAGGCCGGCGACGGAACAGCCCAATTGCGTCTGGCAAAAATTTACAGCCGTGGGGCGGGTTGGTTCTTGATACCGGGTAACCGCCAGAAGGAAATTAGAAGGTTACTTAAAGCCTCCGCCGAAAGCGGCTATGCACCGGGGATGTATAACTATGCCTTGATGCAGGTCGCTGATAATCCGGACGAGGCGGCTCTCTGGTTGGAACGAGCGGCCAAGTTAGGTTACGTAAGGGCTGTGGTTGAATATGCCGCCAGTCTTGGTGAGTCACCGAATAGGTATAACTTGCCGCAAGACTCGATAAAGGGTGATGCCTTGATGCGTATGGCGAGGGAAGTTTCACCAGGAAACAACAGCATCAAGAGATTTTTATTGGAGATAGAGCACGACATGAGCGAGGCCCAAGTTTCTGAAGCGAAGGTCTTGATGAATGCCTTGAAGACACAATGGCCGCCGCTGTCTCATTTTGTACCGGTTTATGGCCATTGATGGGCGGCCAGGCGCGCTATGCCCCTTTTCGAACTGAGCTCCGCCGTGGGCAGCACCTGTTTAATTATTGCGCTCCCATGGGGCCCTATATGGGGGCAATGGAAAAACCATAGTGACTTACAAGGGACCAAAGTTGTGATCAATTACCGTGCGCTGATCGCCGCTCTATATTTTATTGCTGGACTGGCCTGGGCGGATTTAACGCCGGAGCAGCGTGCGGCCAAAGATAAGGGGCTGATGTTATATCAGCAATATATGACGATTTCTGCTATCGAGCCTTTGCGTATTGCCGCAGAAGCCGGTGACAAAGCAGCTCAATATTATTTGGGTGAGTCACATCGTTTAAACAGCATGTATATAACGGCGGAATCGAGAAAATGGTACGAAGCCGCCGCCGCACAAGGCGACTTATTCGCCATGCTGCGTTTAAGCGACAGCAGCGACCTCTGTGACCTTTTCGGCACGTGCACCGGTCGTGCCGCATGGCGTGAAAAAGTATTGGACCTGGCCTATGCACGCGCTGAGCACGGCGATACGGAGGCCATGTGGGTGTTGTTTCATGCCGAGGAGAAACTGGGCTGGCTGGAAAAAGCCGCCGAGGCCGGCGATGGAGCAGCCCAATTGCGTCTGGCAAAAATTTATAGCCGTGGAGCGGGTTGGTTCTTGATACCGGGTAACCGCCAGAAAGAAATCATAAGGCTACTTAAAGCCTCCGCCGAAAGCGGCTATGCACCGGGGATGTATACCTATGCCTTGAGGCAGGTCGCTGATAATCCGGACGAGGCGGCTCTCTGGTTGGAGCGAGCGGCCAAGTTAGGTTACGTAAGGGCCGTGGTTGAATATGCCGCCAGTCTTGGCGAGTCACCGAATAGATATAAATTGCCGCGAGATTCGATAAAGGGCGCAGCCCTGATGTACATGGTGGTGGATATCTCACCTGGAGATGGAATTATCATGGGCATCCTCTCGGATATAGAGCGAGACATGAGCGATGCCCAAGTGGCTGAAGCGAAAGTCCTGCTGAACACCCTGAAGACACAATGGCCGCCGCTGTCCCATTTTGCACCGGTCTATGGCCATTGATGGCTGGCCAGGCGCCCTATGCCCCTTTTCGAACTGAGTTCTGCCGTGGGCAGCGCCTGCTTAATTATTGCGCGCCTATAGGCCCCTATATGGGAGCAATGGAGGAAATCGTAGTGACTTACAAGGGGGCCCACGCTGTGATCAATTACCGTGCGCTGATCGCTGCTCTATATTTTATTGCCGGACTGGCCTGGGCGGATTTAATGCCAGAGCAACGCGCCGCCCAAGATAAAGGGCTCTCTATCAGCAAAGTGACTGGCTACGACTCGCAACCTTTACTGCAACTCGCCGCAGAAGCCGCCCAATGGCCGGCCCTGGTCCGCGAGCGCCTGCGGGCCGATGGCCCCACCAGCCGGCTGGTGGATCTGGAGCAGCACCCCTAAGCCCCTCGGCTGTCGCGGATTGCGACGCAGCGCGCCTCCCTGCGACCTTTGCGCCCTTGACGAAGGGGGCGCTTGACGCAGATCAGTACGCCCGGACAAGGGGCTCCGCATGCTGTGCGCCGCAACCGAATCCGAGGTGTCCATGCGCCGTGAACCCATCGTGCTGTTCGACAACGGCACCCACCAATGCATGCTGTTCGACGATCTGGTCAGTGGGGACGGCATCCAGTCCAACCAGTTCCTGATCACCGACCATGACCAGTACCTGCTGCTCGATCCGGGCGGTGACCTGACCTACACCCCGCTGTCGCTGGAGCTATCCAAGCACATCCCGGTGCAGGACCTGACCTACATCTTCGCCTCCCACCAGGACCCGGACATCATCGCGTCCCTGGACAAATGGCTGCTGCACACCCGCGCCAAGGTGGTCTGCTCCAAGCTCTGGGCGCGCTTCCTGCCGCACCTGACCGCCAACTACCTGGCCATCAGCCATGGCATCTCCACCTACGACCGCATCATCGCGCTGCCCGACCGTGGCCAGTCGATCCCGCTCGGCCGTTGCAACCTCAAGGCGGTGCCGGCGCACTTCCTGCACTCGGTGGGCAACTTCCAGCTGTACGACCCGGTGAGCAAGATCCTCTTCTCCGGCGACATGGGCGCGTCCATGACCGAAGACGCCTCCCCGGTGCGCGACTTCACCAACCACGTGCCGGAGATGGAAGGCTTCCACCGGCGCTACATGGCCGGCAACAAGGCCTGCCGCCTGTGGGCCGCGATGGTCCGTGGCATGGACCTGGAGATGATCGTGCCGCAGCACGGCCGCCCCTTCGTCGGCAAGGAAATGATCAGCGCCTTCCTCTACTGGATCGAGAACCTCGACTGCGGCCTCGACCTGATGGGCCCCGAGGACTACCAGCTGCCTCGCTGACAGCCCGAGGCGAAGGTGGCCGCAGCAGGCTCGCGTTCGCCAGGCGTGCACATAGAAACCGGCCGGAGGCCTGCGCCTCCCGCCGGTTTTTTACGGGTTCGCCCACGCCGTGGTGCCACCCCGAAGTTGTCTGGAATGGCCACCTTTCGCGGCGCGTTCGGCGCTTTTGGCTGTCATCAACCCGTGCTAGGGTCGGCCTCTTCCTACAACAAGAGGCCTGCCGATGCCCATGCCCCTGCTCCGCGCCCTGTGCCTGGCTCTTGGCCTTGCCGCCGTGCTGCCCGCCCAGGCGGAACGCTGGCCCGATCCCGACTGGACGGCCACCCCCGCCGCCAGCAGCCCCGCCCTCGACGCCTTCGAGCGCTACGCCTTTCCCGCCCGTGACGATGCCCTGCGCCAGGGCGTGCGCAGCGACGCGGTGGTGGTGATCCGCGATGGCGAGCTGGTCTACGAACGCTATGCCGGCCCCACCCAGGCGCAGACGCCGCACCTCACCTGGTCGGTGAGCAAGAGCCTGCTGGCCGCCACCCTGGGTGTGGCCTTTGGCGAGGGGCGCTTCAAGCTGGACGACCCGGTCGCCCGCCACTACCCCGCCTTCGCCAGCCACCCCGGCGTGCAGGTGCAGCACCTGCTGCACTGGGCCTCCGGCCTGGCCTGGCAGGAGGACTACGAATACGCCCCGCTCAAGTCATCCGTGGTGGCCATGCTCTACACCCGAGGGCGTGGCGACATGGCCGCCTTCGCCGCCGAGCACCCGCTGGACGCCGTGCCCGGCAAGCGCTTCCGCTACTCCAGCGGCGACAGCAACGTGCTCTCCGCCGCCCTGCGCGGCATGGTGGGCGAGGCCGCCTACCCGGACTACCCCTGGACCGCGCTGTTCGAACCCCTCGGCATCCGCTCCGCCGTGTGGGAGCGGGACGCCGCCGGCACCTTCGTCGGCTCCTCCTACGCCTACCTCAGCGCCCGTGACCTGGCCCGTGTCGGCCTGCTCATGCAGCGCAACGGTCGCTGGGGCGAGCGGCAACTGCTGCCCGCCGAGTGGGTGGCCTTCAACCGCACGCCCTTCGCCGACTACCGGCCGGACCCGAAACAGCCCGGCGAAGCCGTCCCCGGCGGGCACTGGTGGCTCAACCGCGTGGTGGAGGGCGCGCCGAAGCCCTGGCCGCACGCCCCGGAAGACGCCTTTGCCGCCCTCGGCCACTGGGGCCAGGCGCTCTACGTGCTGCCCACCGAGAAGCTGGTGATCGTGCGCTACGCCGACGACCGCGACGGCACCTACCAGCACGACCGTTTCCTCGAACTGGCCCTGGCCGCCTTCGCCCCGGAGGTGAAGCCATGATCCGCCGCCGTCCCGTGCTCAGCGTCCTCGTCCTGCTGCTGCTCCTGCTCGCCGGCCTGGCCTGGCACAACCGCGTCCACCTGCAGGCCTTCCCTGGCATCATCAGCGCCTACACCGCCAAGGAGTACTGCTCCTGCCGCTACGTGATGCACAACGCGGCGGACTACTGCCAGGGCTACGTGAAGCAGCACGTGCCCATCAGCGGCTTCCTCGACGATGCCGCCGGCAAGCGCGTGACTGCCCGTGGCCTGGGGCGCAGCAACACCGCTGCCTGGCTCGGCGAGCGCCAGGGCTGCCAGTTGCTGGCGGAGCCCGACCCGCTGCCCTGAGGCCGCGCGCTCGGGTTCCACCCTGTGGAACCACCTTCGATTGTTCTCCTCCGTCCCGCGCGGTTAGCTGGAGACTGACCGCTCCGGGCGGTCTCCACCGGACGAGGAGAACAACAACAATGACCCGCTTCGCTCCCATCCAGGCCTGGCTCGACGACATCGCCGACGAGCTGCGTGCCTTGCGACACGACATCCACGCCCACCCCGAGCTCGGCTTCGAGGAGCACCGCACCGCCGAACTGGTGGCATGCCTGCTGCGCGACTGGGGCTACGAGGTGCACACCGGCATCGGCCGCACCGGTGTGGTCGGCGTGCTGCGCCGTGGCCGGGGTACGGCGCGGCTCGGCCTGCGGGCCGACATGGACGCGCTGCCCATCCACGAGGCCGGCGCGGCCGCCCACATCAGCCGCCATGCCGGCTGCATGCACGCCTGCGGGCACGACGGCCACACCGTGATGCTGCTGGGCGCCGCCCGCTACCTGGCCCAGGCCGGACGCTTCGACGGCACCCTCAACCTGATCTTCCAGCCCGCCGAGGAAGGGCAGGGCGGCGCCCTGGCCATGCTGGAGGACGGCCTGCTGGAGCGCTTCCCCTGCGATGCGCTGTTCGGCATGCACAACATGCCGGGCCTGCCGGCCGGGCAACTGGCCTTCCGCGCCGGGCCGGTGATGGCCTCCCAGGACCTGCTGGAGGTCACCCTCGAAGGCGTCGGCGGGCACGGCTCCATGCCGCACCTGTGCGTCGACCCGCTGGTGGCCGGTGCCGACATCGTCATGGCCCTGCAGACGGTGGTGGCCCGCCACATCGATGCGCAGCAGGCGGCGGTGGTCAGCATCGGCGCCTTCCAGGCCGGCGAGGCGGCCAACGTCATCCCGCAGACGGCCCGCCTGCGCCTGAGCCTGCGTGCGCTGGACCCGGCGGTGCGCGAGCGCCAGCTGCAGCGGGTGATGGCGATCATCCGTGGCCACGCCGCCAGCCATGGTTGCCAGGTGCAGATCGAGCACCGGCCGGCCTACCCGGTCACCGTCAACCACCCCGCCGAGACTGCCTTCGCCCGGCGTGTCGCCCTCGACCTGGCCGGTGCCGACGCCGTGCAGGACGCGCCCACCCTCATGGGCAGCGAGGACTTCGGCTGGATGCTGCAGCGCTGCCCCGGCAGCTACCTGATGATCGGCAACGGCGACGGGCCGATGGTTCACAACCCCGCCTACGACTTCAACGACGCCATCCTCCCGAGGGGCGCCGCCTACTGGGCCGCCCTGGCCGAATCCTGGCTGCAGGTGACGCCCGTGCGCCTCGCCGAACCCGCCGCCCACGCCTGACCCGGAGACCGCCATGAAACCATCCGCCAGCGGCGCCTCGCGCGGCCGCCAGGTGACGGCTGCCGTCATCGGAAACGCACTGGAGTGGTACGACTTCATCGTCTACGGCTTCCTTTCCAGCATCATCGCCCGGCTGTTCTTCCCCTCGGACGACGAGTACGCCTCGCTGCTGATGGCCCTGGCCACCTTCGGCGTCGGCTTCTTCATGCGCCCGGTGGGCGGCGTCCTCCTGGGCCTCTACGCCGACCGCCGGGGGCGCAAGGCGGCCATGCAGCTGATCATCCTGCTGATGACCGTCTCCATCGCCATGATCGCCCTGGCCCCCGACTACGCTGCCATCGGCCTCGGCGCGCCGCTGCTGATCGTGGTGGCGCGGATGCTCCAGGGCTTCGCCACCGGTGGCGAATACGGCAGCGCCACGGCCTTCCTGGTGGAGAGCGCCCCGGCCCATCGGCGCGGGCTGTATGGCGCCTGGCAGCTGTTCGGCCAGTGCCTGGCGGTGTTCGCCGGCTCCGGGATGGGCGCCCTGGTCACCCACGGGCTCTCGCCCGAGGCGCTGGATGCCTGGGGGTGGCGGGTGCCCTTCCTGGTGGGGCTGCTGATCGGCCCGGTGGGGCTGTGGATGCGCCGGCACATGGCCGAGACCGAAGCCTTCCTGGAGGCCCGTGACACCCAGCGCGGCGAGCACATCGGCTTCGGTCGCATGCTGCGGGAGAACGGCCGGGCCGTGCTGGTCACCCTCGGCTGCACCATCAGCGGCACCGTGGCTTTCTACGTGGTGCTGGTGAACATGCCCACCTTCGCCCACAAGCAACTGGGGCTGCCGCTGGACCAGGTGTTCATGGTGCAGATGGCCGCTGTGGCCTGGATGACCCTGGTGATCCCCCTGGCGGGGCACCTGTCCGACCAGGTCGGGCGGCGCCCGGTGCTGCTGGTGGGCACCTTCGCCTTCCTGGTGATGGTCTACCCGCTGTTCAGCTGGGTGGCGGCCGCGCCCGGCCTCGGCCGCCTGCTGGTGATGCAGCTGCTGCTGTGCAGCGCCATCGGCAGCATCTACGGCCCCGGGCCCACCGCCAGCGCCGAGCAGTTCCCGGCGGCGGTGCGCTCCACCGGGCTGGCGCTGTCGAACAACCTGGGGGTGATGCTGTTCGGCGGGTTCGCCCCCTTCATCGTCACCTGGCTTACCCAGACCACCGGCGACCCGGTGGCACCCGCCTACTATGTGGTCTTCGCCGCCAGTCTCGGCCTGGTCGCCAACTGGCACCTGCGCGAAGGCGCCCCCGCCGCCCTGGCGCGCCGTGCCCGCCGGCGTTCCCTGTCCCAGCCCACCCGGAGCCTTGTCGAATGAGCCTGACCCGAACCCCCGCACCTGCCCGCTCCCTGCGCGAGGAGATCGTCGCCCTGGACGCCCTGCCGCTGTCCGAGGCCATCCGCACCCGCCAGGTGGCCTGCCGCGAGGTGATGCAGGCCTACCTGGAGCACATCCACGCCCTCAACCCGGTGGTCAACGCCCTGGTGGACCTGCAGCCCGAGGAGCGCCTGCTGGCCGAGGCGGAGCAACGCGACCGGCAACTGGCCCATGGGCAATGGCTGGGTTGGATGCACGGCATGCCCCAGGCGCCGAAGGACCTGGCCGCCACCGCCGGCCTGCGCACCAGCCTCGGCTCGCCGCTGTTCGCCGACCAGGTGACCCGCCACGACGCCCACGTGGTGGCCCGCGCCCGGGCGGCCGGGGCGTTGTTCATCGGGCGCAGCAACACCCCCGAGTTCGGCCTCGGCTCGCACACCTACAACCCGGTGCACGGCATCACCGGCAATGCCTACGACCCCAGCCGCAGCGCCGGCGGCAGCAGCGGCGGGGCGGCGGTGGCGCTGGCCCTGCGCCTGCTGCCGGTGGCCGATGGCAGCGACATGATGGGCTCGCTGCGCAACCCGGCGGCCTTCAACAACGTCTACGGCCTGCGCCCGTCCCTGGGGCGGGTGCCCTTCGGCCCGACGCCGGAGCTGTTCGTCCAGCAGCTGGCCACCGAAGGGCCGATGGGCCGCAGCGTGGCCGACGTCGCCGCGCTGCTGCGCACCCAGGCCGGGCCGGCGGCGGGCGTGCCCCTGGCGCAGTTGTCCAGCCAGGACCTGGAGGGCCCGCTGGAGCGGGACTTCACCGGCACCCGCATCGGCTGGCTTGGCGACCTGGGTGGCCACCTGCCCATGGAGGCGGGCCTGCTGGCGCTGTGCGAGGCCGGGCTGGCGGACTTCCGCGCCCTGGGCTGCGAGGTGGAGCCGGTGGTGCCGGACTACGACCCGGAGCGGCTCTGGCGCTGCTGGTGCGTGCACCGCCACTGGCTGGTGGCCGGCAGCCTGGGGCCGCTGTACGCCGACCCGGCGCGGCGCGCGCGGCTCAAGCCGGAAGCCTGCTGGGAGGTGGAGGGCGGCCTGGGCCTCAGCGCCGAGGCGGTGCACCAGGCCTCGGTGGACCGCAGCGACTGGTACCGCGTGGTGACGGCGCTGTTCGAGCGTTACGACTTCCTGCTGCTGCCCAGCGCCCAGGTGTTCCCTTTCGACTCGGCCCAGCCCTGGCCCACCGAGGTGGCCGGCCGTGCCATGGACAGCTACCACCGCTGGATGGAGGTGGTGATCGGCGTGAGCCTGGCGGGCCTGCCGGCCATGAGCGTGCCGGTGGGCTTCGGTGAGGGCGGGTTGCCCATGGGCGTGCAACTGATCGGCCCGGCGCGCGCCGACCTGGCGGTGCTGCAACTGGCCCATGCCCACGAGCAGCAGACCCGCTGGGTGGCGCGGCGCCCGCCCGCGTTGCTGGGTTGGCCACCCGCCAACTGAGCGATCACGGGCCGGCCAAGGCCCGTATCTTGCTGGCGCCTGTCATCGCCATGGGGGAGGGGGAGGCGGGTATGCAAACACGAGAAGACAGCGGCACGGTGCGCTCGGTGGAGCGCGCCCTGGGCATCCTCGAACTGCTGGGCGCCCATGACGCCCTGGGGTTGGAGGAGCTGCACTACCTCACCGGCCTGCCCAAGGCCACGGTGTCGCGCCTGTTGCACACCCTGCAGGAGCAGGGCTGGCTGTACCGGGGGTTGTGCGACCGGCGCTACCGGCTCACCGCCGAGCGGCTGTTCGGCGACCCGCAACAGCGTTCCCTCCGGCAACTGGTGGAGCGCGCCTCGCCGCTGCTCAGCGAGCTGGCCGAGCGCACCGGCCTGGTGGCGGACCTGTCGTTCTTCGACGGCGACGACCTGCTGGTGGTGGAAAGCGCCGTGCCCCAGGTGCTGCGTCGGCGCTACCCGAACAACCGCCTGGTGGTAGGGCTCAAGGCCAGCCTGCACCAGTCGGCCATGGGCAAGGCCTGCGTCGCTGCCCTGGAGCCCACCGACCTGGAGCGCCTGGCCGCGCGCCATGGCCTGCCCGGCGAGGCGCTGCAGCGGGTCCATGAACAGGCCCACCGCCAGGGCTACGGCGAGCGCACCGAGGGCAGCTGGGAATATGCCGTGCGCCTGCCCTTCCTGATCCGCGCCGTGGCCCTGCCGGTGCGGCGCCAGGGGCGGGTGGTGGGCAGCGTTGCCCTGCACTGGCCCCGCGACCAGGACAGCGTCGAACGGGTCAGCGGCCAGCACCTGCAGGACCTCGCCGGCACCGTCGACCTGTTGCAGGGCCGGCTGGCCTAGGCCGCCGGCCCACCCTCCCGCCGGGCAGGCCTGCCCGGCTTCCTGTCGCCTGCACCATCGCCCGCCCGCCATTCCACCCGGTGGAACCCATTTCGATTGCCCGTCGGGGGCGGCCGCCCACAATGGGCCTGCCTGTCCGGACAGCCTCACCTTTCATCCAGAACAACAAGAAGGACAACGAGATGAACCTGCGAGAGAAAGGCCTCGCCGGGCTGCTGTGCCTGGCGTCCGGCTGGGCGTGCCATGCCGAACCCTTCATCGATGACAGCCGCACGTCGCTGCGCTACAGCCAGTTCTACTGGAAGGAGAACGACGGCGGCGAGGTCGGCCCCAACCGCGACGAATGGGTGCAGGCCGCCCTGTTCAGCTTCAACTCCGGCTGGTACCGCGACCTGTTCGGCGTGGACTACGCCTACGGCCTGGCCGATGCGCTGCACGTGGGCCACGAGGCCACCAGCATCAGCAACCTGGAAGCCGGGCGCAGCGTGCAGTCGCCCCACGGCATCGCCAAGCCGGTGGAGGCCTACCTGCGCGGACGGCTCCCGGTGGCCGACGGCTACCTGCAACTGGGGCTCGGCAAGAAGAGCCGACGCTACGGGCAGTACTACGACGACCCCTTCAGCCGCATCCTGCCGCCCTCCACCCTGGGGACGGACCTGGAGTGGCGCGCCGAGGGCCGCGCCCTGCGCTACAGCCGCCTCACCGGCTTCAGCGCGCGCAACGAATCGGGCTGGTCCGACACCCTGCGCAACTTCCGTGGCCAGCGCATCGAGGCGCTGCACCTGGCGGCCGTGGAATGGACGCTACCCACCACCAGCCGCCTGACCGGCGAGTACAGCCTGGCCGAGGACTACCTCAAGGTCGGCTCCATCAAGCTGGAGCACAGCCTGGCCCTGGGGGATGAGCGCTTCATCGACCTCGCGGGCACCCTCGGCGCCCAGCAGGACGCCGGGCGCCTGTTCGAGCACGAGGGCGTGCGCGGCCTGTTCGAGGCGGAGCGGCAGCACCGGGCGCGCTACACCGACCTGTCGCTGAAGTACCGCACGCCCACCTACACCCTGGGGGCGGCCTACAACCGGGTGCGGGGTGGCGACTTCGACCGCCCGTTCTTCCGCCAGGACCACGGCACCTGGAACAGCAGCGCCAAGCTGTTCTACTACTTCGGCGCCGAGGACGAGGCCATGGTCAAGCTCATGGCTGGGATGGACTTCAGCGCCTTCGGCCTGCCCCAGCTGCGGCTGGACAGCCACTACGCCTTCTCCGACCACGCCGCCGGCTACCGCGACTTCTCCCGGCGGGAGTTCCAGAGCCTGCTGCAGTACCGCTTCGACGGGCCGCTCAAGGGGCTCAGCCTGGTCTGGCTGCACAACCGCTTCCATACCGAAGGCGTGCCCGACGGGGTGGACCGCCGGCAGGCCTCGCGCGGGCCGGCGGGCATCGTCACCCACCACGCCGAACGTTTGTACCTGAACTACGTCTATAGCTTCTGATCCGAAGGACAGGCCGGCCCTCGCCCTGCTGGCGACGGGCCGGCGACCCTGGTTTGCAGGTGCGCTGGCCGGCGGTTTAAGGTGGCGCCGATTTGCAACAGGAGTCCCCATGCGCACGTCCATTCCCCTCGTCTTCGCCCTGCTGGGCGCCCTGGCGCTGCCGGCCCATGCGGGCTGGTACCTGGACAACGAGTCCTCGCGGCTGTCCTTCATCTCCACCAAGGGCGGCAGCCTCTCCGAGGTGCACCGTTTCCTCACCCTGCACGGCAGCATCGGCGAAACCGGCAAGGCTCACCTGCGCGTCGAGCTGGAGTCGGTGAGCACCGGCATACCCCTGCGGGACCAGCGCCTGCGCGACCTGTTCTTCGAGATCGAACGCAACCCCGAGGCCGAGGTGCACGCCCAGATCGACCTGCGCCCCATCACCGACCTGGCCCCCGGCGCCCAGCTGGAGCTGCGCCTGCCGCTGAAGGTGACGTTGCACGGCCGCGAGCACGAGTACCAGGCCGAGCTGCTGGCCACCCGCCTGGATGACCGCCGCTTCCAGGTGGTGACCCTGGCCCCGCTGGTGCTGCAGGCGGAGGACTTCGGCCTGATGGAAGGCCTGGGCACCCTCAAGCAGCTGGCGGGGCTCTCCTCCATCAGCAGCTCGGTGCCGGTGGGCGCCGTGCTGATCTTCACGGCGCGCTGATGGGCCACATCTTCCCCTGGAAGTCCGGCAACCGCTTCGATCTGCTGATCGACGGGCCGAGCTTCTTTCCCGCCATGCTGGCCGACATCGACCGGGCCGAGCACCACGTCAGCCTGGAGCTCTACCTGGTGGAGGACGGCCGTTGCAGCGAGGCCCTGGTGGAGGTGCTCTGCCAGGCCGCGCGGCGGGGGGTGAAGGTGCGCTGCCTGTTCGACGGCTTCGGCAGCCAGAAGCTCGGCCAGGCCCTGCGCGGGCGGCTGGCCGAGGCCGGTGTGCTGCTGCAGTTCTACAACCCCATCCGCTGGCGGCGTGGGGCGAACAACTTCTACCGCGACCACCGCAAGATCCTGGTGGTGGACGACCGCGTCGCCTACGTGGGCGGCACTGGCTCCACCGACGACTTCTGGCAGCCCGGCGAGGCCGAAAGCCATTGGCACGAGGCCATGGTGGCGATCCACGGGCCGCTGGTGGTGCATTGGAAACTGATCTTCGACTTCCAGTGGCTGGCCAACCTGCGTCGCCGTCCCTGGCTGCCGGAGGAGGCGCCGGGGCTCCGCCACCTGCCACCCTATCCCTCGGCCGGCGTGGGCATGGGCCGGGTGGCCTACGCCGACGCCCGCCAGCACCTGGACATCGTCCAGTCCCTGGTGCGCAGCCTGCGCAATGCCAAGGAGCGGGTGTGGCTGGCCACGCCGTACTTCCTGCCCAGCTGGAAGGTGCGCCGCGCCCTGATCAAGGCCGCCCGGCGCGGCGTGGACGTGCGCCTGCTGCTCACCGGGCGCAACACCGACCACCCGCCGGTGCGCTTCGCCGGGCAGCGCTACTACCCGCGCCTGCTGCGGGCCAACGTGCGGATCTTCGAGTACCAGCCGCGCTTCCTGCACTTGAAGATGGTGCTGGTGGACGGCTGGGTCAGCGTCGGCTCGTGCAACTTCGACCACTGGAACCTGCGCTTCAACCTCGAAGCCAACGTCGAGGCCCTGGACCGGCACTTCACCGAGCAGGTGGCGGCCTCCCTCGGCCGCGACTTCGACAACAGCCGCGAGATCACCCTGGAGGACTGGCACGCCCGGCCGCTGCTCAAGCGCTTCTACCAGCGCCTGTGGGGCTGGCTCGACCGCCTGGCGGTGAACCTGCTGGACCGCCGCCGCTGAGCCGAACCTTTGTCGGGTGTCGGCAGTGGCCCGCCGCCGGCTACGCTCCCTGCACCCCATAACGAGAGATGTGCCCATGCGCCGTCCGCTGCTGCTGCCCCTGCTGGTCGTGCTGTTGTCCGCCTGTTCCACCCCCGGTGCCTTCTTCGGCGCCACCGACGGCCCGGCCTTCGAGGCGCTGGCGCCCCGGGACGGTGACCATGCCCTGGTCTACATCTACCGCCCCCGCAGCGACTGGGCCGACCAGGAGCTGGAGGCGCCTGGGCTGTTCCTCGACGGCCGGCTGATCGGCACCCTGCCCAGCAACGGCTACCTGGCCCTGGAGTTCGACGTCGCCAACTACCGCCTGGAGATGCGCCGCCCGCTGATGGGCACCTACTGGACGCTGCTGGCCGGCGGCTATTTCGACTTCACCCAGATCACCAGCTTCGCCTTCGAGGCCGGTGCCGGCGGCACCTACTACCTGCGCTACGACGAGCTCAATCCGCCGCCGAAGAACGCCGAGCTGCCACCCCAGGGCGACGGCCCGCTGCAGCTGGTGGGCGAGGCGCTGGGCCGCCAGGAGATCGCCGCCACGCGCCAGGTGCAACCGCTGCTGCGCATCGACGCCAACGGCCAGCCCCTGTAGTAGCCGGGTGTTACCCAGGGGGCCACGCGGGGGAGGATGATTGGCTACCTTTGTCACCCTGAGCCCTGACTGGGAGGACCCCGCAATGGCAGCCAAGAAGATCCTGATGCTGGTCGGCGACTACGCCGAAGACTACGAAACCATGGTGCCGTTCCAGGCCCTCGGCATGGTCGGCCACACCGTCCACGCCGTGTGCCCCGACAAGGTCGCCGGGCAGACCGTGCGCACCGCCATCCATGACTTCGAAGGCGACCAGACCTACAGCGAGAAGCCCGGCCACAACTTCGCCCTCAACTTCGACTTCGACCGCGTCCGCGCCGAGGACTACGACGCCCTGCTGATCCCCGGCGGCCGTGCCCCCGAATACCTGCGCCTGAACGCCCGGGTGATCGAGCTGGTGAAAGCCTTCGACGCCGCGAAGAAACCCATCGCTGCCGTCTGCCACGGCCCGCAGCTGCTGGCCGCCGCCGGCGTGCTCAAGGGCCGCTCCTGCAGCGCCTACCCGGCCTGCGCTCCGGAAGTCGCCCTGGCCGGTGGCGAGTTCGTCGACATCGCCGTGGACCACGCCCACGTGGACGGACACTTGGTCACCGCTCCCGCCTGGCCGGCCCATTCGGCCTGGCTGGCGAAGTTCCTCGAGGTGCTGGGGACGCGGATCAGCCTGTAACGAGGCGCAGAATCCCTGCGCCGTCCTGCATACTGCGGTGCGGCGCCAGGGGCGCGACCATCACGCTGGCGCCGTGGCGCACCGCTGGGCGACCGAAGTCGCCCCTGCACGATTCAGAACCCGCGATAAAGGACCCGCCCCATGTGCGAGCTCTATGTAAAGGCCGATCCGATCCTCTACGAATCCCGCTCGCGTTCCCTGCGCATCCGGGGCGTGGTCACCACCCTGCGCCTGGAGAACCAGTTCTGGGACATCCTCCGGGAGATCGCCGAGGTGGACGGCATGACCACCAACCAGCTCATCACCAAGCTCTACGACGAGGTGATGGACTACCGTGGCGAGGTGGTGAACTTCGCCTCCTTCCTGCGGGTGAGCTGCACCCGCTACCTGGCCCAGCGCAGCACGGCGGCCGGGCTGAGCCTGGTCCCGCGCCGCACCGGGTGACCGATCGGTCCGAAACATGAGCCGGTCGGCGGATCGCCCCGGCCGACTCGGTTAGTCTTGCCCCCGCGCGTGGCAGGGAGGCCACCGCCGCGCGTCCACCGGCTGCATCCGCTGTCGGGGTTCGATGGCCCCAGGAGTTGTTCATGGCTGCCAAACGCTTCATCACCCTCACCGCCCTTGCTGCCTGCCTGCTGGCCGGTGCGCCGGCCTTCGCCGAGCCGTCCCTGGCCGAGCGTCGCGCCATCACCGCCTACGAGCAGGGCGTCTACGTCGACCAGGTCAAGGCCATCCAGGCCGCTGCCGGCTACGAGCTGCCGCTGGACGTGCAATGGAACACCATTGCGCTGCCCGACCAGTCCGCCAACTACGCCCAGGACGGTTTCTGGACCCAGATCTACTTCGTGCCCCTGCAGAAGGCCCTGTCCGCCATTGCCGTGGACGACATGGGCAAGCAGGCCCTGAAAGCCAAGCTGAGCAAGGTGGTGGTGCGCTACGACGAGGCCACTGCGCCCTCCAGCGCCTACCAGGACGGCGTGGCCTTCGACGGCGGCGTGCTGGACCTGAACTTCCGCCCGTTCAGCAACGTCGACGACGTGGACGCCCGCGCCGACGCGATCCGCAAGGCCCTCGAAGCCAAGCTCTGATCCGTACCCGGCAACCGGCCTCCCGGCCGGTTGCCATGACGCCTTTGCCCGCGCCGGCGAGGAGTCTAAGCTGCGCTATCTCCCTTCCCGGCGCGTTCCGCGATGTACAAGCTGCCCACCACGGCCACTGCGCCGTTCTGCCCCTCCGCCGTCAGCCACAGCGTGACCATTCCTCCCGGCGCCTCCCTGGGCCGCCGGCTGATGCTGTTCCTCGGCCCGGGCCTCTTGGTCTCGGTCGGCTACATGGACCCCGGCAACTGGGCCACCGCCATCGAGGCCGGGTCGCGCTTCGGCTATGCGCTGCTGTTCGTGGTGGTGCTGGCGAGCCTGTCGGGCATGGTGCTGCAGAGCCTCTGCTCGCGGCTGGGCATCGCCACCGGGCGTGACCTGGCGCAGCTCTGCCGCGAGCGCTACCGCCCTGGCGTGGCGCGGGGTCAATGGCTGCTGGCGGAGCTGTCGATCATCGCCACCGACCTGGCCGAGGTGCTCGGCGCGGCCCTGGCCTTCCACCTGCTGCTGGGGGTGTCGCTGACCGTGGGCGTGGTGTTGACGGCGTTCGACACGCTGATCGTGCTGGCGCTGCAGGGCGCCAACTTCCGCCGGCTGGAGGCCATCGTGCTGGGGCTGATCGCCACCATCGGCGCCTGCTTCTTCATCGAGCTGCTGCTGGTGCGGCCGCACTGGCCGGAGGTGGCGGCGGGGCTGCGGCCCAGCTGGGAGGTGCTCAGCGGGCAGGAGCCGCTGTACCTGGCCATCGGCATCCTCGGGGCGACGGTGATGCCGCACAACCTCTACCTGCACTCCTCGGTGGTGCAGACGCGGGTCAACGGCGAGGACGAGGCCAGCAAGCGCAGCGCCATCCGCTTCGCCCGGTTCGACACCATCGGCTCGCTGTCCCTGGCGCTGCTGGTCAATGGCGCCATCCTGGTGCTGGCCGCCGCGGCCTTCCATGGCAACGGCCACACCGAGGTGGTGGAGATCCAGGACGCCTATCACCTGCTGGACCCGCTGGTGGGCGGTGCGCTGGCCAGCTTCCTGTTCGGCTTCGCGCTGCTGGCGGCGGGGCAGAGTTCCACCTTCACCGGCACCATTGCCGGCCAGGTGGTGATGGAGGGTTTCCTGCAGGCGAAGATCCCCTGCTGGCAGCGGCGCCTGATCACCCGTGCGCTGGCGCTGGCCCCGGCGATCGCCGGGGTGCTCTGGCTGGGGGAAGGGGCGGTGGGCAAGCTGCTGGTGCTGAGCCAGGTGGTGCTCAGCCTGCAACTGCCCTTCGCGCTGTGGCCGCTGATCCGCTTCACCAGCGACCGGCGGTTGATGGGGCCGTTCGCCAACAGCCTGCCGGTGGCGCTGCTGGCCTGGGCGCTGTTCGGGCTGATCGCCCTGGCGAACCTGACGCTGCTGTACTTCTGGCTGGCCTGAGGTCTCAGCTGACCTGCTCGATCCAGTCGGTCAGGTTGTAGTAGTTGGTCACCCGCGCGATCTTGCCGGCGTGCACGTGGAAGAAGGCGCCGGCCGGCAGCACGTAGGTCTGGCCGCGTGCCGGCGGCAGGCCCTCGTCACCCACCAGGTACTGCCCGTGCACCACGAACTCGGCGGCCACGCGGCTGCCGTCTGCGCTGGGCATGATGACGATGTCGGTCAGGCGCTCCTTGTAGCAGCGGTTCATCTTCTCCATGAAGGCGGCGAACACCGCCTTGCCCTGCTGGCGCTCGCCCTGGTTGATGTCGTGCACCACGTCCTCGCTGAGCAGGGCGAGGAAGGCCGGCATGTCCCCGGCGTTGAAGGCGTCGTAATAGGCTTTCACCAGTTCGGCTGCGGTCATGGTCAA
Source organism: Pseudomonas sp. FeS53a (assembly GCF_000931385.1). Taxonomy (NCBI): domain Bacteria; kingdom Pseudomonadati; phylum Pseudomonadota; class Gammaproteobacteria; order Pseudomonadales; family Pseudomonadaceae; genus Pseudomonas; species Pseudomonas sp. FeS53a. The sequence continues at coordinate 4,797 of NZ_JYFT01000060.1, read as the reverse complement.
GGTCCTGTCGCAAATGGGTCGGTTCGGGGTTGCGCTGCATGATAGGGTCTTGTCCGCCCCCGCTCTTAGCCAGGGGCGTCATCGGGACCGGCAAAACGACGACCATGGACATCCGACGCTACCAGGGTGCGGCCATCGCGCCTTTCATCGACGACCTCGCACGGCTGCGCCTGACGGTGTTCCGCGAGTACCCCTATCTCTACGACGGCACCCTGGACTACGAGGCGCGCTACCTGGCCACCTACGCCGAGTCGGCCGAGAGCCTGTTCGTGCTGGTGTTCGACCAGGGCCGGGTGGTGGGGGCTTCCACCGGGTTGCCCCTGGCGGACGAGACCGACGCCTTCCAGCGGCCCTTCCTTGACCAGGGCTGGGACCCGGCGCGGATCTTCTACTTCGGGGAGTCGGTGCTGTTGCCGGCGTACCGGGGCGGCGGCCTGGGCGTGCGCTTCTTCGCCGAGCGCGAGGCCTATGCCCGTGCGCTGGGGCGTTTCCAGTGGTGCGCCTTCTGCGCCGTGGAGCGCCCGGACGACCACCCGCGCCGCCCGCCCGGCTACCAGCCGCTGCACGGGTTCTGGGCCCGTCGCGGCTATCGCCACCACCCCGCCTTGCGCACTGAGTACCACTGGCGCGACCTGGACGAGCGCGAGGAAAGCGCCAAGCCCATGTCGTTCTGGCTGAAGGAGCTGACCCCGTGAAGATCGCCGCCTGCCAATACCACATCGACCTCTTCGACAGCTGGGACGCCTACGCCGAGCACCTCACCACCCTGTGCGAGGCCGCTGCCGGCGAGGGCGCGGAGCTGTTGCTGCTGCCGGAGTACGCCGGCCTGGTACTGAGCGGGCAACTGCCGCCGGCCCAGCGCGGCGACCTGCAGGCCTCCATCGACGGCATCCAGCCGCTGCTGCCCGCCTGGCGGGCGCTGTGCGCGGACCTGGCGCGGCGCCTCGGCGTCTACCTGCAGCCCGGTTCGGTGGCGGTGCGCGATGCCGACGGGCAGTACCGCAACCGCGCCTGGTTCTACGGCCCGGACGGCGAGCTGGGGCACCAGGACAAGCTGATGATGACCCGCTTCGAGCGCGAGCACTGGCACATCGCGGCGGGGCAGGGGCTGCGGGTGTTCGACACGGCGTTCGGGCGCCTGGGCATCCTCATCTGCTACGACAACGAGTTCCCCCTGCTGGCGCGGACCCTGGCCGAGGGCGGCGCCGACCTGATCCTCGCTCCCAGCTGCACCGACACCGAGGCCGGCTACCACCGCGTGCGCATCGGCGCCCAGGCCCGTGCCCTGGAAAGCCAGATCGCCGTGCTGCAGTCGCCCACCGTGGGGCTGGCTCCCTGGTCCCCGGCGCTGGACGAGAACATCGGCCGCGCCGGCCTCTATGTGCCGCCGGACTACGGCATGCCGAGCAACGGCGTGATCGCCGAGAGCCCTGAGCTGTGTCCGGACGGCAGTCGCTGGCTGCTGGCCGAGCTGGACCTGGAGGAGGTGCGCCGGGTTCGGCGGGAGGGGCAGGTGTTCACCCGGCGGGACTGGCCGGAGCAGTTCGAGCGTGTGAGGGGCTAACCCCCGCTCTCGTCCGCCAGCGACGGGCATCCGCCCAGGGCCTGCAGTTCGTCCAGGGGGACGCCTCCAAGGGCGAAGGCTTCGCAGTCGGGCGGCAGGCTGGGCAGGTTGCCGGGGGCCTCGCTGGCCATGGAGGCGACGGCGCTGTCGCCCGCGCCCGGCGCGCGGCCCAGGATCACCAGTTCGCCGAGTTCTCGGCCGCGCCGCAGCAGCAGGCGGTCGCGCTGGATCGCCAGCACCTCGACGCCGCCGTGCAGGCGGTCGCCGGTCCGGACGCTGAAGGGCGGCCCGTCTTCAAGGCTGAGGGTGGCGCTGCCCTGGCCATCTCCCCGACTGAACACCCCGTGCAGGCGCCATGCGCTGAGGCCGGGCAGTGCCCCCAGCGGCTGCAGGTGCAGCCGGGGTGGGGTCAGCAGCGCGGTGGGCAGTTCCACTGCGGCAAGCGGCAGGGGCAGCAGCGCCAGCAGCAGCGCCAGGCCCCACGGGGCCCGGCGCCGGTGGGCCTCAGGGGGCCACGGCTTGGGCGCGTTGCTCGGCATAGGCGGTGAAGGCGGCGATGTTGCGGCTTTGCAGCAGCGGCAGCAGGCCGTTGTCGCTGAGGGTGGGGCCGTACCATTTCTGGTTGGCGCCGCCGGTGCAGCCGTAGAGGATCAGCTTGCCGCGCCCGTTGGTGAGGTAGCCGCCGGAGAGGTCCAGGCAGCGGCTGCCGGCCTTCAGCTGTGGCAGGGCGGAGAAGTCCCAGGCCTGGGCGTCCTGCTGGCTGTCGCAGGCACTCAGGCCCACGTCGTTGCTGGCGGTCAGGCACTGGGTGGGCTGGGCGACGCTGCGGATGCGACCGCTGGCGTCCACCCGCCACTGTTCCTCCGCCGAGCCGGTGCACTGGGCCTTGGCCAGCACGTAGGGCTGCCAGGCGCCATCCACCTGTTCCACCCGCACGCAGTTGCCGTTGCCCAGGGCGAAGCCCTGGCGCGGTGGCAGCAGGGTGCGGCTGTCGAACTGCAGGGTGGCCAGCAGGGCATCCAGGGCCTGGCCGGCGTCGGCGCTGCCGGCCAGCTGGGCGCCGTAGGCGTCGAGCCAGCGGTTCAGGCGCAGGGCGCGGGCCTGTTGGTCCAGCAGGCGTTGGCGGACCTGCTGGGCCGTGGCCGAGAGGCCGTCGGGCTGGTCGCTGTAGCTGTCGAAGAGCACCCGTGCGTTGCCTTTGAGGGTGGGCACGAGCTGGCCGGCGAGGGCTGTGAGGGCGGCGTCGAGCTGGGGCACTTCTTCCTTGCGCAGGGCCTGGAAGCCGGCTTCGCGACCGACGATCACCGGCGGCGGCAGGGCGGGCAGGCCCTGGGGAATGATCACGCTGGCCAGCTCGGTGGTGGCGGCGCCTGCCGTGTCGCGGCATTGCAGGGCCGCCGCGACGGGCTGTTCGGCCTGGGCCAGGTTGACGTGCAGCTTGTTGGCGTTGCTGCCCAGGCGCGTGGGGGCGACGGCGATGCGCTGGGTCCTGTCGTTGGCGAAGCTGACCTCCAGCCAGCATTGCCGGCTGGTGGCTGCGGCGTCGGGCGGCGGCAGGTCGTAGACCTGGCCCCAGTTGCCACGCAGGGCCGGGTAGAGCACGGCGGCGCCGGTCTCCGGGTCGTAGCCGCCGAGCAGGGCGATGACCGGGACGCCGAACAGGCGCGGCTTGCGGTAGTTGCCGTCGGCGCTGTTGTACCAGACGGTGCGAGAGGTCGGCGTCTTCGGCTGGAACACCTCCATCTTGCGGCTGGTGGCGTCCCACTTGCGGTAGCCGGTGGGGGAGTCGGGCGCCCAAACGGCGCGGTTCAGCGCCGGCTGGATCTTCTGCCGCGTGCTGTAGCCGGTGTAGTGGGTGTAGCGCGACAGGCCGCTGGCGAAGTTGCCGCCGGCCATGGCGTCGGTGGCGAAGCTATAGGCATCGGCGTATATCGGCATGCCGTTGAGGCCGCCGGTCTTGGCGCGGGTCCAGTGCAGGTTGGCGCGCATGCGCTTGCGGTAGGCGATGTAGCCCCAGCCGCTGTCGTGGTGGTGACCGGACCAGAAGTAGTTGTCGCCGCTCTGCCCGGGGTAGTGGCCGAGGCCGTAGTGGTGGCCGATCTCGTGGCTGAATTCGTTCCCCACCGAGTCGATCAGGGTGAGGATGCCGTTGCCGCCGCTGAGGCCGTGGTTGACCGGGCCGTTGGCGTACTGGCCGCGGGCGTGGTGGATGACCGCCGAGTTGGTCAGCTGCGGCTGTTCCTGGCTGGCCATGCCGGCGCTGGTGATGCCCCAGTTGGCCAGGTTGATGCCGGTGCTGAAGGTGGACTTGGCAGTGTTCTCGCGCATGTCGCCGCTGTACACGTCGCCGGTGGTGGCACTGGCCTGGCCCTGGTCGGCGTCGTAGATCGTGCCGTTGGCCACCATGACCTTGCGCAGCAGCACGTCCTCGTAGCGGCTGGCCACCATGCGGGCGATGGGCACGGTCTGGAAGTAGTCGGTGGCGGCCTGGGCCGGCTGGGTGTTGAACCAGTGCTGGCCGCCCGGGACCTCAGGGGTGAGCATGCCGATGCGGATGGCCTGGACCAGCAGTTCGGCGGGCGGGGCGAAGTCGAAGGCCTCGGCGCCGCGCTGGCCGCTGCGGCCCTGATCGTCGCTGAGCTGCAGGCTCATGCCGGGCACCACCCAGTCCCAGGGCAGCACGGCGGACCAGGCGCGGCGCGAATACACCACGTCGGGGCGGGCGTCGCTGCCGGTGCGGTCGGCGCGGAACAGTTCGTCGGGGTGGCGCAGTGTCAGGTCGCCCTTGAGGGCGCCGTCCACCAGCACCTGCACGCGCATGGACCTGGGCAGGGGCTGGTCCGGGTCGGGGGTGACCAGCAGCAGGGCTTCGCGCTCGCTGGTCAGGCGCGGCATGTTCTTCGCTTCGTTGCCTTGCGGGTCCACCGAGTGGCTCTGCACGAACTGCAGCATGGCCGCGAGGGTGCCAGTGAGGTCGTTGCGCACCGGGCGCGGCTGGCCGTCGGCCGTCTGGTCGTAGAAGCCGAGGGCTCCGACCTCATCCACCACGGCGGCACTGGGCTCGGGGAAGCGGTTCTCCGGTTGGGTGACCGGCGGCTCGGTGGGCGGCGTGACCGGGGGCGTGACCGGTGGCTGCGGGGTCTCGGGCGTTTCCGGATCGGGGCGGGTGCCACCGCCACCGGCTGGCGGCTGGGATGGCGTCTCCGGGGGGCTGGTGGCCGGTGGCGGTGGCA
>NZ_JYFT01000055.1:0-6654 GCF_000931385.1 Pseudomonas sp. FeS53a | reverse complement strand
CCCGCAGCACCTTCCGCGACATATCGCTTTAGCCATTTGTAGGCTGTTTGCGGGCTGATGTTGAAACGGCGGCACAGCTCCCTTCGGTTGCTGTCGGGAAGAAGTGCCAGGGCAATGAACTCTGCTTTTAGGCTCATAGCGTCTCTCGTGTTCCAAGGCATGGTCGTTACCCGGCAAGGCTGGCTTGCCGGAAAGTGTCAACCATGTCTCCGCACACCTGTCAGCTATGTCTCCGGTCTGTACAGCAGTCGCCCCAAAAGAAACCAAAAAGGCTTGCCCCGCCATCCGGGTCCCGCTTCGCGGGACTCCCCTCGCTCCGTCGCTGCTACGGGGGCCGGCGCGATGGGCCATCCCTGGCCTGGCGCGCCTCTCGCGGCATCCATGCCGCTCGTCCCCCTGCGCAACGACTGCGCTTGGCCTTCTGAAGGGGCGCTGTCCCCGCCCCACCACAGACGCCAGGCAGAGCATTCAGATGCGCATCAAGCTGGGTTCAAAGGCGTCAATGCAGGGGCGTCGCCGCCTGCAATTCGTTGTCCTCCAGCCAGTCCTGCGCCAGCTCCCTCAGGCGGGCCGCTTCGAAGCGGTGCCAGGCTTCCAGCAGCACCGGGTATTCCATCAGCACGTGGCGGAAGGCGCGGGCCGGTTTGCGGCCGGCCAGGGCCTGTTGCAGGGCGGTGTAGGCGTGGGGGTGGACGACCTCGTGGAGGAACTCCTCCATCAGCCGCAGCTCGTCGCCGTGGGTGAGGGGTTCCACCAGCAGGAAGCGCTCCGGCTCTTCGCGCAGGAGGGTTTCCAGCTGGGGGGCGGCATCCTCTTCGGGGATCAGCAGGACCTTGCCGGTGAGCAGGTCCAGGTAGTGGTCCAGGCCCTCGGTGGAGAGGGCGAAGGCCAGTTGGTCGAGGTCGATGGTCAGGGGGCGCATGGCTCGGGCCTCGGCTAGGGGGAAGGCCCGATCCTACGCCCTCCGGCGGGCGGTGTCAGACCCGGAAGCGCCCGACCATCTGTTGCAGTTCGTTGCCCAGACGCGCCAGCTCCACACTGGACGCGGCAGTCTGGTCGCTGGCGGCGGCGGTCTGCTCGGAGATGTCGCGCACGTTGAGGACGCTGCGGTTGATCTCCTCGGCCACGGCGCTCTGCTGCTCGGCGGCGGCGGCGATCTGCTGGTTCATCGACTGGATGGCCGAGACGGCGCCGGTGATGGAGGTCAGCGAGTCGCCGGCCTCGCGGGCCAGGCGCAGGGTGTCTTCGGTCAGCTCCAGGCTGCTTTCCATCATGCCGGCGGCCTGCTGGCTGCCGTTCTGCAGGCCGGCGATCAGCTCCTGGATTTCCTCGGTGGACTGCTGGGTACGCTGGGCCAGGCCGCGCACTTCGTCGGCGACCACGGCGAAGCCGCGCCCGGCCTCGCCGGCGCGGGCGGCTTCGATGGCGGCGTTGAGGGCCAGCAGGTTGGTCTGGTCGGCGACGGTCTTGATCACGTCCAGCACGCTGCCGATCTTGTCGCTCTCGCGGCGCAGCTGCTGCACGGACTCGGTGGAGCGGCCCACTTCGGCGGCGAGGCGGTCCACCTGGCCGAGGGCCTGGCGCACCAGGCGGTCGCCCTGGGCGGCCTCGCGGTCGGCGGAGGCGGCGGCTTCGGAGGCCTGCTCGGCGTTGCGCGCCACGTCGTGGACGGTGGCGGCCATTTCGTTCATGGCGGTGGCGACCTGGTCGGTCTCGACCTTCTGCGCGTTCACGCCGGCGCTGGTCTGTTCGGTGACGGCGGAGAGTTCTTCGGCGGCGCTGGCGATCTGGGTGACGCCGTCGCCGATGCGCCCGATCAGCTGGCGCAGGTTGCCGGCCATGGCCTGCAGGGCGCGCTGCAGCTGGCCCAGTTCGTCCTGGCGATCGGCCTGCAGTTCGGCGCGCAGGTCACCGTCGGCGATGCGCGAGGCGAAGGCCAGCGCCTGGCGCAGCGGGTCGAGGATCTGCCGGCTGATGGACCAGGCGGCGAACACGGCGAGGCTGATGGCCAACAGGGTGGTGACGAGCAGCTGGCTGCGGGCGCTGGTGGCGTCGCTGCTGCGGGCCTTCACCTGCAGCTCGTAGATCCGGTTGCCCTGGTCGCGCATGGTCTCCGCGTGCTTGCCCATGGTGTCGATGGCGGCGCGGCTGGCCTCGACGCCCTGGCCGAACTGGCGCACGGCGCTGAGGTAGGCATCGAAGGAGGGGCGGGCGCGGGCCAGGTAGTCGGCGAAGTCGCCGGTGGCCTGCTGCCTGAGTGCGTCGAGGTCACGCTGCAACTGCGCCAGGGCGGCCTGGGCCGGTTGTTCGGATTCCGGGGTCTGCTGGAAGACGAAGCCACGCACCAGGTAGCGGATGGACAGCAGCTGCTGGTTGAGCCCGGTGATGGTGCGGGTTTCGTCCAGTAGTGCAGGGTTGGTCGGGTCGCGGGCGAGGTCGTCGAAGCGCCGCTTCTGCAGTTCGGCGAACTGGGCGAGTACGGCCTCGGCGGACTTGATCAGCACGGCACGGGCGGCGTTGCGGTCCTCCTGGGCGCGGATCAGGGCGGCGAGGGACTGGCGGTAGGCGTTGATCTCGCTGCGCAGTTGCTCCAGTCGGGTCCGGCCTTGGGCGGTGTGGGCGTCGGCCTCCAGGCGGTCGCTGATGGCGAGCATGGCGTCGATCAGCTGTTCGATGTTGCGGGCGTGCTGCAGGTCGCCGGTGCTGACGAACTGCAGGCGTTGGGCGCGGGCGTCCTTGATGGTGTTTTCCAGCTCGCTGACGGTGACCATCTGGTCGCTGCTGTCGATCATGCGGTCGATGCCGCGGATGCCGGTGAACATCACCGCCAGGGTGAGGAGCAGGACGAGGCCGAAGCCGAAGGTGAGTTTGCGGCCGACCCGCAGGTTGGCCAGCCGTTGTGTGCACCAGTGGTACATGGTTTCTCCCGGGAATGCGTAAGCCCGGCGGTGCGCGGGGCATCGCCGTGGCGGGTGAGGCGTCTGTTGGAGTTATTGGGAAAGGCGCTGCCGAGACGGCGGCCTGTGACGCGGGGGCGGGAGAGTAGCCGGCGCCCCGGGGCGCCGGCAAGAACGTGATGGCAGTTTGATATTTCGTCTGATGGCCGGCCCGGGCGGCCTGCTATCAGACGCGGAAGCGGCTGACCAGATCCTGCAGGCTGCCGCCCAGGCGCGCCAGTTCGACGCTGGAGGTGGCGGTCTGGTGGCTGGCGGAGGCGGTCTGCTCGGAGATGTCGCGCACGCTGACCACGCTGCGGTTGATCTCTTCGGCCACGGCGCCCTGCTGCTCGGCAGCGGCGGCGATCTGCTGGTTCATGGCCTGGATGGTGGACACCGATTCGGCGATGGCGCCCAGGCGGCGGCCGGCGCGGCGGGTCAGTTCGACGGTGCTGTCGGTCAGCTCGCGGCTGGTTTCCATCAGACTGGCGGCGCGTTGGGCACCGCTCTGCAGGCCGGCGATCAGCGCTTCGATCTCCTGGGTGGATTGCTGGGTGCGCTGGGCCAGACCGCGTACTTCGTCGGCGACCACGGCGAAGCCGCGACCGGCTTCACCGGCACGGGCGGCTTCGATGGCGGCGTTGAGGGCCAGCAGGTTGGTCTGGTCGGCCACGGTCTTGATCACGTCCAGCACGCTGCCGATGCGCTCGCTCTCCTGCTTGAGGTGAGTGACGGCATCGCTGGAGCGGGTGACCTCGTCGGCCAGGCGGTCCATCTGCTGCACGGCGTCGTTGACGGCCGTCTCGCCTTCGCGGGCCTGGCGGTCGGCGGCGCTGGCGGACTGGGAGGCGTCTTCGGCGTTGCGGGCGACCTCGTGGACGGTGGCGGCCATCTCGTTCATGGCGGTGGCGACCTGGTCGGTCTCGACCTTCTGGGCGTTCACGCCGGCGCTGGTCTGGGTGGTGATGGCGGACAGTTCTTCGGCGGCACTGGCGAGCTGGGTGACGCTGTCACGGATGCGGCCGATCAGGTCGCGCAGGCTGGCGTTCATGCGCTGGATGCTGCCCTGCAACTGGCCGAGTTCGTCGCTGCGTTGCACCACCAGGTCGCGGCTGAGGTCGCCGGCGGCGATGCGCTCGGCGGCGTCGAGGGTGTCGCGCAGGGGCTGGGTAATTTGCCGGGTGATGAGCAGGGCGGCGAACAGGCCGAGCACCAGGGCGATGATCGAGGCCACCAGCAGCATGACGTGGGTCTGGCGGGTCTCGGCTTCGAGCTTGGCGTTCTGTTGTGTGTACAGGCGCGCACTGATTTCCAGGAGGCGCTGGCCCTGCTGGCCCATGGCGTCGAACTGGGCCTGGGCGCTGTCGTTGGCACGGCGATAGGCGCTGATGGCATCGCGGTAGGTCTTCAGGTTACTGCCGACTTGGGCCAGGTCGGTGTCGTCGTTGCCCAGGTCGGCGGCGAGTTTGGCCTGGCCGCCGAGGGCGGCATCCACGGCTTGCAGGGCGGCATCCTGGAAGCTGGGGTCGTTGCTGAAGGTGTAGCCGCGGACCTGGAAGCGGGCCTGCATTACTGAGAGGCGCAGGTCGGCCAGTTCGTGGAACTGGGTGAGGCGGCCGGCATCGTCGAGGGTGATGTCGGCGAGGACGCGCTCAATGAGGTTGCCGATGGAGGCCATGGCGGCGTCGGCGCTGGTGCCCAGTTGGCTGCGCGCGCCCTCGCGGGTCTGGTAGGCCTTGCCGAGCTCGGTGAAGGCGGCCTGGTAGGCCTGGGTCGCCTGGCGGGCCTGCTCCATGTGCTCGCGGTCGCGGGCGTCGGTGAAGTGCTGTTCGAGGGTGCGGGTGTGGTCGTTGATGGCCTGCACGCGCGCGCGTACACGCTCGGCGTTGTTGGCGTCCTGCTTGAGCTGGTAGGCCTGCTGGCTGATCTGCAGGTCCTTGGCCAGCTCGCTGAGGTTGGCCGAGTCCTGGAGTTTCTGGCCTCGATCCAGGGTTTCGTCGATGGCGAGCCAACCGGTGAGGGTGATGAGCAGGGTGAGCAGCAGAACGAGGCCGAAGCCGATGGCGAGCTTGAGGCTGACACTGAGGTTACCGAACCAGCGTGACATGCTTCTTCTCCTGGCGAACGCGGCAGAGAGGTTGAGGGAGGTGGAAGTTTATCGGCGGATTGCCGGGGCGCTTGATGGGGCGCCTGTCAGAACAGGCGGGCGAGCAGAGCGGTAACCGCCGTCTCGACCCGCAGGATGCGTTCGCCCAGTTGCACCGCTTCGAATCCGGTGGCTTGCAGCTTCTCGACTTCGTAGGGGATCCAGCCGCCTTCGGGGCCGATGGCGAGGGTGACGGGGCCTTCCACGGCACGGGGGCAGTCCGGCCAGGGGCCGGGGTGGCCGACCAGGGCACGGGTGCCGGCGGCGAGGGCGGGCAGGCGGTCTTCGACGAAGGGCTTGAAGCGTTTCTCGATCACCACCTCGGGGAGCACCGTGTCGCGGCCCTGTTCCAGGCCGAGGATCAGCTGCTCACGGATGGCGGCGGGTTCGAGGAAGGGGGTCTGCCAGAAGCTCTTCTCGACCCGGTAGCTGTTGAGCAGCACCAGGCGCGGGACGCCCATGGTGGCGACGGTCTGCAGCACGCGGCGGAGCATCTTCGGGCGTGGCAGGGCCAGCAGCAGGGTCAGCGGCAGCTTGGCCGGCGGCGGCTGGTCGAGGCTCACCTGCAGTTCGGCGCGGTCGGCCTCCAGTGCGGTCAGCCGGCCTTCGCCCATGGCGCCGCCGAGCAGGCCGACCCGCAGGCTGTCACCGGCTTCGGCGCGGTGCACGTCATGCAGGTGCTTGAGGCGGCGGCCACGCAGGAGGGCGTGGCCGGGGGCGACGAAATCGCCCTCTTCCAGCAGCAGGAGGTTCACGGGCGGGTGGCGGGCGGCTGGTCTTCGGGCTCGCTTTCCGGCGTGTCGTTGCGCCGGCGCACCAGGCCGCCGCAGAACACGCCGACCTCGAACAGCAGCCACATGGGCACGGCCAGGAGGGTCTGGGAGAAGATGTCCGGCGGGGTGAGGATCATGCCGACCACGAAGCAGCCGATGATCACGTACGGGCGGATCTTCTTCAGGTAGGCCACGTCGACCACGCCGATCCAGATCAGCAGCACCACGGCGACGGGGATCTCGAAGGCGACGCCGAAGGCGAAGAACAGCGTCATGACGAAGTCGAGGTAGCTGGCGATGTCCGTCATCATCGCCACGCCTTCGGGGGTGACGCTGGCGAAGAAGTGGAAGATCAGCGGGAACACCAGGAAGTAGGCGAAGGCCATCCCGGAGTAGAACAGCACGATGCTGGACACCAGCAAGGGCATGGCCACGCGCTTCTCGTGCTTGTACAAGCCGGGTGCGATGAAGCCCCAGACCTGATGCAGGATCACCGGCATGGCGAGGAACAGCGCCACCACCATGGTCAGCTTGAACGGGGTGAGGAAGGGCGAGGCCACGTCGGTGGCGATCATCGTCGCGCCTTCCGGCAGGTACTGGCGCAGCGGTGCGGAGACGAGGGTGTAGATCTTCTGGGCGAAGTAGAACAGCCCGGCAAAGATCAGGAACACCGCCGCGACGCAACGCAGCAGGCGGGTACGCAGTTCGGCGAGGTGCGAGACCAGGGGCATCTCCTGGTCGTATTCCGGCTTCTGGTCGCTCATAGGGGGCGGGGCGGCTGTGGCGGTTCGGCGGGCGG
>NZ_JYFT01000018.1:0-7650 GCF_000931385.1 Pseudomonas sp. FeS53a | reverse complement strand
GTCGGGGGGCGGTGCGGGGCATGGCGGTTCTCGGTGTTGTCGTTATGGTGAACCGTGGTCGTTCAGGCTAGACATCCGCTGCCATCGCGCAAAGGCCCATGCGCCGGCGTGATGGCGGGTCATAAGGGGGCGCCCGTCCCTGGGCGCGGTGTGCTCAGCGGATGCCGGCGTTGCGCAGGGCGGCGGGGGTGTAGTCGGCGCCGCTGGCCTTGAAGCCGAACTCGGTGCCGTGCTTCTCCTCGTTCTTCAGGCCGAGGGCGATGTAGCGGCCGGCGATGATGTCGTAGAGGGCTTCGAGGGTGTAGGCGGAGACCTGCTGGCCGTAGTGGTACTCGGCGTGGCCTTCGCCGACGCGCCACAGCTGGCCGCGACCGTCGTAGTGGTCCACCAGGGCCACCTGCCAGCTGTCCTCGTCGAGGTACATGTGGCGCTTGGCGTAAATGTGCCGCTCGCCGGACTTGAGGGTGGCGACCACTTCCCAGACCCGGTGCAGCTCGTAGCGGGTGAGGTCCTGGTTGATGTGGCCGGGGCGGACGATGTCGGCGTACTTGAGGCTGGTGGAGTCGAGCTTGTAGCTGTTGTAGGGGATGTACATCTCCTTCTTGCCGATCAGCTTCCAGTCATAGCGGTCGGGGGCGCCGGAGAACATGTCGAAGTTGTCGGCGGTGCGCATGCCGTCGGCGGCGGTGCCGGGGCCGTCGTAGGCGACCTGGGGGGCGCGGCGCACGCGGCGCTGGCCGGCGTTGTAGATCCACGCCAGGCGCGGCTCCTTGACCTGGTCGATGGTCTCGTGGACCAGCAGCACGTTGCCGGCCAGGCGCGAGGGCGCGAGGACCCGCTGCTTGAAGTAGAGGAGGATGTTGGCGGCCTTGTCCTTGTCCAGGTCGGTCATGTCGGCGGGGAAGGCGACCTCGTCCTGGAACTGCACGGGGGAGAAGGAACCGTTGGTCTGCGGGGTGACCTGGACCACCAGGCGCCGGGCGTTGCCGCCGCGGTAGCGGGTGATGTGGTTCCAAAGCACCTGGACGCCGTCCTTGGGAATCGGGAAGGCGTAGTAGTGGCTGTCGGCGAAGTTGGAGAGGCCGTTGCCGCCGTCCACCGGCTGGGTGTTGAGGGCGCTCTGCCGGGCGGCGGCGTAGATGGCCTCCGGCGCGGCGGCGGTGCGGTGGGTGGGGTAGACCGGGATCTTGTAGGTTTCGGGGTAGCGCTTGAACATCGCCAGCTGCCCTTCGGAGAGTCTGGCTTTGTACTGGTCGACGTTCTGGGCGGTGATGGTGAACAAGGGCTTCTCGCTGGCGAAGGGGTCGGCGAGGAAGCCGTTGGCGTCGATCGGTGCGGCGTTCTTCGCCAGGCCGCCGGTCCAGGCGGGGATGCTGCCGTCGGCGTTGCCGGCCTTCTCGGCGCCCAGGGGGGTGAGGGTGGTGCCGAGTTGGGCGGCCTCTTCGGGGCTGACGGCCGCCATGACCTGGCAGGCCAGCAGGCCGAGTACCAGTGCGCCACCTTGCAGGATTCTTATGGTTTTCATGGTGCGAGTCCTATGCGCGGGGTCAGAAGTTCAGACCGAAGCTGAGGGCGACGAAGTCGCGATCAGTGGTGGTGTTGTAGTGGCCGCCGAAGAAGTCGGTGTAGCTGAGGCTGGCGGTGTAGGTGTTCTGGTATTCGGCGGTGAGGCCGAGGCTGATGGCCTTGGAGCCTTCGTTGAAGTTGGGACCGTAGCCGTCGACGTCATGGGACCAGGCGAGGCTCGGGCTGAGGTTGATGCCGGCGATGACGTTGGGGTAGTCGAGCACGGCGCGGGCGCGGTAGCCCCAGGAGTTGCTGGTGTAGAAGCCCTTGTCGTTACACTCGCGCTGGGCGGGGCTGGAGGCGGTGAGGGCGATGCAGGTGGCCTGGGAGGAGAGCTGGCCGGGGCCGTAGATCGGGTCGCGGCCGTAGCGCAGGGAGCCGATGTCGTCGTCGAGGCCGCTGATGTGGTTGTAGCCGACCTCGGCCACCAGGGTGAGGCGGCTGGCGCCCATGACCTGGTCGACGAACTGGGTGGCGGTGACCTGGGCCTGGGTGACCGGCTTGCGCTCGTAGCCATGGATGGTGGCGCCGGCGGTGTTGCTGCTGTGGCCGCTCTCGAACACCGGTGAGGAGGGTACCGCCAGGGCGGCGAAGGACAGGTCGGTGCTGTTGAGCTGCAGCGGCATGTTGGGACGGTAGCTGATCTCGCCGGCCACGGAGGTGCCTTCGATGTTGGTCTGGAAGCTCAGGCCGTAGAGGCGGATGTCTTCGGGGTATTCGATGAAGTAGCGGGCGCCGGGCGCGCCAGGGATGACGAAGGCGCTCGGGCTGGTGGTGCGGATGGTGCTGAACACCGGGCCACGGCTGTGGTAGTTCATGGCGTAGGCGCCGAATTCGGTGTCGTTGAACTCCGGCACGAACCAGCGCAGGGCGACGCCGAACTGGCCGCTGTCGCGGGCGTCCTTGTCACCGGCGCGGGGGATGTAGAGGGTGCTGCCGGTGTTGGTGGAAACGCCGGGGGCGAGGTCGGGCCCGTTGACGATGAGGCGGTCGGTGCAGCCGTCGGCGACCACGTCGGAGGTGGAGAAGAAGGTGCCGCAGTTGTCGGCGACGGTTTGGTCCCATTCCAGCTGGTAGAAGGCTTCGGCCGAGAGGTTCTCGGTGAGGCTCTGGGACAGGTAGATCATGTTGACCGGGATGAGGCCTTCCTTGATCTCGGCACCCGGGCGGCGGAAGGCGGCGGTGTCGATGGGGTTGATGCTGTTGATGCTGTTGCCGATGAAGGTGCTCTCGCCCCAGCTCACCACCTGCTTGCCGACCCGGACCGAGCCGGGCAGGTCGCCGAGGTTGTAGTTGTGGTAGAGGAACGCATCGAGGATCTGCGCGCCGGAGGCCTTGGCACCTTCCTTCCGGTTGTGGTCGTTGATGTCGTAGAACTCGCGGTGCTCGTCCTTGAGTTCGAAGTCGTACCAGTACTTGCCACGGATGAAGACGCCGGTGTCGCCGTACTTCAGTTCGAGGTCGTGGATGCCCTTGAAGATTTTCGAGAAGGTCTCGCCCTTCTTGAAGTTGAGGCGGCCGTCGTCGCTGGTCCGGGACAGGGCGGTGCCACCGCTGGCGGTGGAGATGAAGTCCCGGTCCGGGGCGCGGGTGCTCCAGCTGGCGCCGACGGACAGCGAGGAGTCCAGCTGCCCTTCGATCTCCCCGATGTTGAAGTTGATGGCGAAGGCGGGGGCGCTCAGCCCCAGTGCCACGGCGGCGGCCAGCGCGTGCGGCCGGAAGATTCCGCGCATTGTTCTTGTTGTCATGCGGCTCTCCAGTGAAGGAATGAGGGAGGCTTCATGCTAGTCAGCGCGGTCGGGGCCCATAACTGCCTGAATGGGCGATTTGCGGCATCACCCGTGTGGGTGATGCGGTGGGATGGGGCGCGGGGAAATGACCTGTTCTGGTGCGTCGGGTGGCGATTCGGGCTGGGCTGTCACCTTGCGTGACAGGGAGCCGGGCGGGGTGTTTCGCCTCAGGATTCGCCTGCTTCCTGGCGATACCGGGCGGCGGCTTCCAGCAGCCAGTCGCGGAAGGCGCCGAGCACGGCGGACTCGACCTTGCGCTCGGGGATGAACAGGTAATAGGCCTTGTCGCTGCGGCAGCTGTGGGTGAGGGCGGTGACCAGGCGGCCTTCCTCCAGTTCGCGCTGGATGAGGAAGGGGGGAATGAGTGCGACGCCCATTTCGTGCATGGCGGCCTGGGCGAGCATGGAGAAGAGTTCGTAGCGTGGGCCGCTGAGGTCGCGGGCGACGTTCAGGCCGAGGGAGTTGAACCACTGGCGCCAGGCGTAGGGGCGGGTGGTCTGCTGCAGCAGCGGCAGGCGGGCGATGTCCTCGGCGCTGAGGCTGGTCCGGCCGCCCAGCAGGCTGGGGCTGCACACCGGTACGGAATGCTCGTGCATGAGGAAGTGGGACTGGGTGCCGGACCAGTCGGCGGTGCCGAAGTGCAGGGCGGCGTCGAAGTCGGTGTCGGCGAACAGGAAGGGGCGGGTGCGGTTGGTGAGGTTGACGGTGACTTCGGGGTGCAGGCGCTGGAAGTCCTTCAGCCGGGGCAGCAGCCATTGGGTGCCGAAGGTGGGGACCACGGCGAGTTCGATGGCCATGGCGCCCTGCTGGCCCATGACGGCGAGGGTGTCCCGCTCGACGGCGTCAAGCTGGCTGGCGATGCGCCGGGAGTAGGCGAGGCCGGCTTCGGTGAGCTTCACGCCACGTCGGGAGCGGCGGAACAGTTCGATGCCGAGGAAGTCCTCCAGGCCGCCGATCTGGCGGCAGATGGCGCTCTGGGTGAGGGCCAGCTCTTCGGCCGCCTTGGTGAAGCTCTGGTGGCGGGCGGCGGATTCGAATGCGACCAGTGCGCTGGTGCTGGGAATCTTGCGGCGCATTGTGTACGGCTACCTCACAAGTGACGGGCCTTTGGCGGGGCTATGCAGCG
The DNA here is from genome assembly GCF_000931385.1 of Pseudomonas sp. FeS53a. Lineage (NCBI taxonomy): Bacteria > Pseudomonadati > Pseudomonadota > Gammaproteobacteria > Pseudomonadales > Pseudomonadaceae > Pseudomonas > Pseudomonas sp. FeS53a. Next base: position 3,168 of record NZ_JYFT01000018.1, on the reverse strand, counting down.
TTCGGAGTGAGAAATTAGCACAAGAGGGTGCGAAAACCTCGTTTGCCGGGCTTGGGGGCGCTGTCTAGGATTGTTCCCCACAACGCGCGGACACTCCGCCTGATCCCATCCCTTATTCGAGGACCTGCCCATGGCTGCCAAAGCTTCCTTCAATTGGATCGACCCGTTGCTGCTGGACCAGCAATTGACCGAAGAGGAGCGCATGGTGCGCGAGAGCGCCCAGCAGTTCGCCGAGGACAAGCTGGCGCCGCGTGTACTGGAGGCCTTCCGTCATGAGCAGACCGATCCGGCGATCTTCCGCGAGATGGGCGAAGTGGGCTTGCTGGGCGCGACCATTCCGGTGGAGTACGGCGGCAGCGGTCTGAACTACGTGTGCTACGGGCTGATCGCCCGCGAAGTGGAACGCATCGACTCCGGCTACCGCTCGATGATGAGCGTGCAGTCGTCCCTGGTGATGGTGCCGATCAATGAATTCGGCAGCGAGGCGCAGAAGCAGAAGTACCTGCCGAAGCTGGCCAGCGGTGAGTGGATCGGCTGCTTCGGCCTGACCGAGCCGAACCATGGTTCCGACCCGGGTTCGATGGTGACCCGTGCGAAGAAGGTGGACGGCGGCTATCGCCTGAGCGGCAGCAAGATGTGGATCACCAACAGCCCGATCGCCGATGTGTTCGTGGTCTGGGCGAAGGACGATGCCGGCGACATCCGCGGCTTCGTGCTGGAGAAGGGCTGGGAAGGCCTGAGCGCGCCGGCGATCCACGGCAAGGTGGGCCTGCGTGCATCCATCACCGGCGAGATCGTGATGGACAACGTGTTCGTGCCGGAGGAGAACGCGTTCCCTGAGGTGCGTGGCCTGAAAGGTCCGTTTACCTGTCTGAACTCGGCTCGCTACGGCATCTCCTGGGGGGCGCTGGGTGCTGCCGAGTTCTGCTGGCACACCGCGCGCCAGTACGTACTGGACCGTCACCAGTTCGGTCGCCCGCTGGCGGCCAACCAGCTGATCCAGAAGAAGCTGGCCGACATGCAGACCGAGATCACCCTGGCCCTGCAGGGCTGCCTGCGCCTCGGCCGGATGAAGGACGAGGGTACGGCGGCGGTGGAAATCACTTCGATCATGAAGCGCAACAGCTGCGGCAAGGCGCTGGACATCGCGCGCATGGCCCGCGACATGCTGGGCGGCAACGGCATCTCCGATGAGTTCGGCATCGCCCGTCACTTGGTGAACCTGGAGGTGGTCAACACCTACGAGGGCACCCATGACGTCCACGCGCTGATCCTCGGCCGCGCGCAGACCGGTATCCAGGCGTTCTTCTGATCCGGTCCCTGTCCGGGCCCCTCTATATATAGAGGGGCCCGGCTCTGCTTTTTTCTTCTTCCGCAGGTGATTCCATGGCTGGTGCCCTCTCCCATATCCGCGTGCTCGACCTGTCCCGTGTGCTTGCCGGGCCTTGGTCGGGGCAGATCCTTGCTGACCTCGGTGCCGATGTGATCAAGGTGGAGCGGCCGGGGAGTGGCGACGATACCCGCGCCTGGGGGCCGCCCTTCCTTAAGGACGAAAGCGGGCGGGATACCAGCGAGGCGGCGTACTTCCTCTCGGCCAACCGCAACAAGCAGTCGGTGACCATCGACTTCACCCAGTCGGAGGGCCAGGCGCTGGTGCGAAAGCTGGCGGCGGAGTCGGACATCCTCATCGAGAACTTCAAGGTCGGTGGGCTGGCGGCCTATGGGCTGGACTACGCGTCGCTCAAGGCGATCAACCCGCGTCTCATCTATTGCTCCATCACCGGCTTCGGCCAGTTCGGCCCCTATGCCAAGCGGGCGGGTTACGACTTCATGATCCAGGGGCTGGGTGGGCTGATGAGCCTGACCGGGCGCTCGGACCAGGAAGAGGGTGCCGGGCCTGTGAAGGTGGGGGTGGCGCTGACGGACATTCTTACCGGGCTCTATTCCAGCGTGGCCATCCTGGCGGCCCTGACCGCCCGTGAGACCACCGGCCGGGGACAGCACATCGACATGGCGCTGCTGGACGTGCAGGTGGCCTGCCTGGCGAACCAGGCGATGAACTACCTGACTACGGGCGTTCCTCCCCGGCGCCTGGGCAATGCGCATCCGAATATCGTGCCGTACCAGGACTTCCCCACGGCGGATGGTGATTTCATCCTCACGGTTGGCAACGACGGGCAGTTCCGCAAGTTCTGTGAGGTGGCCGGGCATCCGGAATGGGCGGACGATCCGCGCTTTGCCAGCAACAAGGCACGGGTGGCGAACCGGGCGGAGCTGATCCCGCTGATCCGCCAGGCCACCGTATTCAAGACCACGGCGGAGTGGGTCGCGGCGCTGGAGGCGGTCGGCGTGCCCTGCGGACCGATCAACGACCTGGCGGCGGTATTCGAGGATCCCCAGGTGCTGGCGCGGGGGCTGAAAGTCGAACTGCCCCATGCACTGGCCGGTGCGGTGGCGCAGGTGGCCAGCCCGCTGCGCCTTTCCGATACGCCGGTGGAGTACCGGATGGCACCGCCGCGCCTGGGCGAGCACACGGCATCCGTACTGGAGCGTGTGCTGGGGCTGTCGGCGGAGGCTATCGAGCGTCTGCGGCAGGAAGGGGTGGTGTAGCCTCCTCTATAAAGAGGCCTGGAAGCCGGGCGTAAACTTTTTCCGAAAAGGGGGTTTACACCCATCTTCACTCATGTAGAATGCGCGCCTCGCTGAAGCGGAACGCTCTGCCAAGCGAGCTAAGTTGTTGAGTAGAAAAGAAAATTTCGAAAAACAGCTTGACGGAAGAAAGAGGTGCTGTAGAATGCGCGCCTCGCTTCGGAAGAGAGATCGAACGAAGCGCAAGTCGTTGAGTAGAAAGAAAAAAATCTTCGAAAAACAGCTTGACAGAAAGAAGGGCTGCTGTAGAATGCGCGGCCTCGGTTGAGRCGAAAGACTTGATCGAAACGCTCTTTAAAAATTTGAATCAAGCAATTCGTGTGGGTGCTTGTGATGTAAGACTGGTAGTCGACTGATTATCAGCAACACAAGTAACACTCGTGAATTCGAGAGTTTATTTGCGATTGCTGAGCCAAGTTTAGGGTTTTCTCAAAACCCAAGCAGTATTGAACTGAAGAGTTTGATCATGGCTCAGATTGAACGCTGGCGGCAGGCCTAACACATGCAAGTCGAGCGGAT